>JBAUTA010001225.1:0-3264 GCA_049581985.1 Kovacikia sp. | reverse complement strand
GGGAGGCTACAGGGAGGGAGCCATTCCCTGGCCGGTAGGTGTTGCCGATGTTAGAGGAGGTGATAACATTGCCTGCAATTAACCGGAAAGTTGCGATTGCATTCGTAATGTCTTCTTTTAGAACTGCCTTTAAGTCTTTAATAGTCTTTAAATAGTCTCCATAGACCAGATTGGTTCCGGTGAGAACGAGCAGAATAATGCCATGCTCTAGTTTATAGATGTGAACCTGATGCCCTGTAAATTGAAATTCAAACGTCTCGAAACCTTCGGGAATGGTTTCAACAACCCGTAAGATGCCCTGCGCTAGAGCTTCCTTTTGCTGAAAGTTAAGTGTTTGATCCACACCACAAAAATATGGCCGAGACCGCCCATCCATTAGGGCAACACTCACAATTCCTGGTAAATTCAGAAAGTCCTGAATAACCTCCCGTTTCATAGTTCTTAATTTACATTTCAATACAACACATGCAATAGAGCATTGCTGGGGACCGGATAGATGATTGGGTTAGTTTTTTCTCTTAGAAGCTATAGAACTAAATTGGTACCTTAGTTTTCAAGTTTAGCCCCATCCAGCAGGTTGTTACGCTTCGGCTCCTTTCATTTTTTAGGTTTAGCAATATGTCTGACCTTCCTTTTACTTTAGATCAATTACGAATTCTTAAGGCGATCGCCGCCGAGGGGAGTTTTAAACGCGCTGCCGATAGCCTATACGTGTCGCAGCCAGCCGTGAGTTTACAGGTACAGAACCTGGAGCGTCAGTTGGATGTGCCCCTGTTTGACCGTGGCGGTAGACGGGCACAGCTTACGGAAGCCGGGCATCTACTGCTCAGCTATGGAGAAAAAATTCTTACGCTCTGTCAGGAAACCTGCCGGGCTATTGAAGATTTGCAAAATCTCCAGGGCGGCACCCTGATTATTGGTGCTAGCCAGACCACAGGAACCTACCTGTTACCCCGGATGATTGGCTTGTTTCGCCAGCAGTACCCGGATGTTGCTGTACAGTTACATGTTCATTCAACCCGTCGCACCTCCTGGAGCGTTGCAAATGGGCAAATTGACCTGGCAATTATCGGGGGTGAGATTTCTCCTGAACTCCAGGATTCTTTAGAAATTATTCCCTATGCCGAAGATGAACTAGCATTGATTCTGCCCGTCTTTCATCCTCTGGCCAGAGTGGAAACAATTCAGAAGGACGATTTGTATAAACTGCAATTTATCGCCCTGGATTCCCAGTCTACGATTCGGAAGGTGATTGATCAGGTGCTGGCCCGTTGTGGCATCGAGACTCGCCGCTTGCGAATTGAAATGGAACTTAATACGATCGAAGCGATCAAAAATGCAGTTCAGGCAGGGCTGGGAGCGGCGTTTGTTTCCACGACGGCGATTGAGAAGGAATTGCAAATGGGGGTTCTGCACCGGGCCCAAATTGATGATGTGGTTGTCAAACGAATGCTGTCGGTCATTATTAACCCCAACCGCCACCGCTCTAAGGCGGCAGAGGCATTTTGTCGAGAGATTTTGCCTAAGTTTGCTTCTTATACGGCTGAGGTTAAACAGCGGTATGATGCGGGGCATGGGGAATCGCCTAAGCCTGTTGCGCCTGCTTCGGGCAATAGCCGTTTAATTATGCCAGAGCTAGATTAGGACGCTATGGATCTCTATTGCACCCGTCCAGGTTGTTCTAGACCTGTTAACTATTTTCCTGATCTGGACGATCCGGCAGTTTTGAGGACGGTAACGCAAAAATTTTGTACGGCTTGTGGGATGCCGCTGGTTGTGGGTGGGCATTACTTACCATTGAAGCTGTTGGGGCAGGGAGGGTTTGGAGCGGCGTTTCTGGCCCGCGATCGGGACACGCGCAGCTTGCGTCAGTGCGTTGTCAAGCAATTTCAACCCTCTGGTAATCTCAGTCCGGCGCAGCTTCAAATTGCTCAAGACTTGTTTGAACGGGAAGGTGATGTGCTGGAGAGTCTGGGCAATGCCCATCCCCAGATTCCTGACTCCTATGCCTTCTTTGAAATGACAGTGCCTGGTCTACAGCCAGGAAAACAGGATAGATTTTTCTATCTGGTTCAGGAATTTATCGATGGGCAGACGATGGAGGAGGAACTGGAGCAGAAGGGGCAGTTTTCCAGTGTTGAAGTCACTGAGTTGCTGGAATCGATTCTGCCCGTGCTGAAGTTTATTCACGATAACGGTTCAATTCACCGCGATATCAAACCTTCCAACATCATGCGTCACCGCAACGGGCAGTTTTACCTGCTAGACTTTGGAGCGGTTAAACAGGCAACTAAGGGCGGGGTCGCCTCCCGGTCAACGGGTATTTACTCCCAAGGGTTTGCCCCACCAGAGCAGGTTTCGGGCAACGAGGTCTACCCGTCAACCGACCTCTATGCCCTGGCAGTGACATGCCTGATGCTGCTGACGGGCAAGCAGCCGAATGAGTTGTTAGACTCCTATAGCAATCAGTGGAAATGGCGCAACCAGGTTGCCCAGGTGAGCAAGCCCCTGGCTGGGGTGCTAGATCGGATGTTGTTGCCGACCCCTAGCGAACGGTTTCATTCCGCCTCCGAGGTTTTGGCCGCATTAAAGCAGCCTGCTACTCCCATCCCAATCCCTGCTAGTGGGGCGGCATCTTCTCCCCCTTCCCCGATTTCCTCTCCCCCTCCCCCCTCTCCCCCCAGCGTCTCGTCTCAGCCTGTTGCGCAGCCGTCTGTTCCAGTTAGCCCGGTGGCTCAACCTGTGCGGCAACGCCCCTCGGTGCCCCCTTTCTCAACCCTGGAGTTGCTGGGTGGGGCAGCGTTTACAGGATTTGAGGGGGGGCTTCTGGCGATCGCCCTTGTCAGTCTTTTGGGCACCTCCTTCTTCAGTGCTGGATTCTGGATTCTGTTGCTGGCTGGGCTCGTGTTTGCTCAAGCGCGCCGTGTGATTGAACGGCTCGATCTGGTTGTGATTGCGGTGATTACGGCAGCAGTGGTGCTCTATTTCTCGCCATTGCGCCGGGTACTGGCTGTTACCGGGGTCGCGGATCCTTTGATGGGAGTGGTGGCGATCGCAGTGCTAGGAGGATTGCTGGCAATTACCATTGCTACGCTGTTTCGTCTGATTTACAAATTAATCTCTTCCTTTCTCTAAGGTCTGCTCAACTCTTCTAGCTCAACTCTTCTAGAAGTAGACCACTGCCTGGTTTATGCAAGTCCATTCATGAAAGTTGACGTAACAATAACTAATAGGGCGATGATAATCGAGGGGGATAGTGTTTCG
>JBAUTA010001224.1:0-2134 GCA_049581985.1 Kovacikia sp. | reverse complement strand
GGAATAGGTTTGAAGTATAGCTATCGCCAGGTTGATTAGGACAGAGGATTAAAGGGGGAGTGGAGGAGTTAGGACCCCACAAGGCGGGGGACAGTGTATTTTCTGTGACGCTGGGCCACAGAAAATGCATTGGGGGAGGAAGTCCCCCGGCAGAAGATTGGGGTTTAAGACAAGATATGTATACACAGTAGCCCAACTTGGGAGAGGGAACCAGAACCCAATAGCCTCTCCCAGAGTGGGATAGGGGTTAGGGTGAGGGCAATCTGAGTTAGGCTACAGCTTGCTAATAATTCGCTGCACGATTTCCATTCCACTTACTGCTTGCCAGCCAAACAGTCCTAAAAGCGCAACATTTAACAAAATGTGGGAATAGCGTGCCCAGTCTGCCCCTTTTTGCATGAAAGGAGATAGGGACGCAGAAACCGCAATCAACCCGGTCATGCCTAAGCCAGCTAGCAGGTGTGAAGTAACGAACAGCTTGCCATTGTTGATATAGGTCACGGCCATGCCACCGATCGACCCCAGCACCATTAATGCCAGCAATAAAGCGCCAATCTGGTGGTGTTTAACATTGTATTTGCCTTTAATCAGGGTCTTCTTCTCTTCACCTTCAGCAGACCGGGTGCGGCGAACCTTAATCCCCAAATAAAGAGCATAGGTGGTGAGGAAAAATAGAGCCCACATCATTGCGGGGTGGAAAAATTGACTCCAAACCTTAATAGACTGAGGAATCTCAAAACTCATAGGAACCAATCTAGCAGAAACTTTATAAAAATTAGTATAGATTTATATCCTACTTCCTGCCAACTTCAGCAGTACATCCTTCACCGCCGGTGGCAATTGGCGCATAATCTTACCCTTATCCCGATCGACGGCCACCAGCACAACTTGAGCCGTTACGAAGCGATCGTTGCCCCCACTCGATTGAATCTGGTAGTCCCAGTTAATGCGAACTCCTTCCATATAGGACATACGGGTTTTCACAATAACTGACATGCCCATCAAAACGGGTTGGTGATAGCGAATGGAAAGTTCTGCAACTAGAAGATCACAACCTAGTGCCACCAGATCAGCGTAATTAACGCCAATAGACCGCAAACATTCGACCCTTGCCTCCTCCATCCAGGTGATATAAGAACCATGCCAGACAACTCCGGCATAATCGGTGTGGTGAGGATGGGCTTTAACCGGGTACTCAAACCAGTTTTCGAGAGGACTTTGATTGAAGTTTTGAAGGTCTGCGGCTGAGGGTAATTGAGGAGGTTCCTGGGAGGTATTTGTCATGTTGAATACAATCAATTGTTCGAGAAAACTGACATCTTATACTATTTTTTACATTACACGTTTACTTTAGTTAAGTTTACTCTCTTCAGTAGTTCAAGTATGCATTAAAAATGAAATTTAGTTCCCCCCGTCTTTGCCATGAGTTGGTGGCTTTCAAAAGGCACAGTGCTTCCCTAGTTGAGATGCAATCATTACGTTAATAAAACCTGCTACTACAAACCTCCTTTAAAACAACTATTAGATGTTCGAAATTTTAGTCCGCAAAATTTGATACTTCTTTACATTTTTCCGGGAAAAAAGGAGTCAGAACGCATTTATCTGAACGGGTATAGAAGTATAATTACTTATTGTAGAGGTCTGGTAGTAGATGTTCTGTTTGATCGGAGGTTGCTTTCTTTTGCAATTGGGCGATCGTACCTAACAGAAACTTAAACTAAGAACCTGTTTGAAAAGCTCAAATTTGGGTCTAACTAAAATTTGGGCCTAGCCAAAATTTGGGTTTCGCTAGTACTGAGTTTTGAGTAAGTAGGTAGGCTTTATTAAATTAACGATGATTTCCCACGGGAGAGGGGGCTTCGACCTCAGCGGCTCGACTGAACGTTCGGCGAGCGCTCAGTCGAGTTGCTGAGATCAAAATCTCAGCCGCAGGGTGGAACCTTTTGCCTGGGGGTTGCGCCCCCACTCCCTTGTTCTAACAGTTAATTAGGACTCCCTACTCATTAGGACTCCCTACTTACCAGGGATTGAATTTAAGCTGCTTCTCGCTTGTTAGCACTCAATCCCCAGAGCTTTTCAAAGCGATTCTTAAGCTTTCATCAGGCTGAACTGATTTACAGAGGCTAAACTCACG
>JBAUTA010001223.1:0-3396 GCA_049581985.1 Kovacikia sp. | reverse complement strand
GATACAAACCCCACATACTATCTTCTTGACGATGAATACCTGTAGCTTCCAGTACCGAACCATACATGGCAACTTCAGGACCATAGCCTTCCAGACCTAATCGTTTCTGACTAGCGCGTTCCAGCATCGCCTCAATCAGTTCGCGCCGCGCTTTTGCCCCCTGGGATGTCAGTTCACGCCGATTGATCAGCTCATTATCCAGTACCAAGCCTTGGGAGTAGGTGCGATCGCACAGGTCTGAGAGCGCAGATTGGAAGCTTCTGGAAGCCCCAATGGCAGCAAGTTTTCCATCGATCCAGCAGATGTTTTTCTGTGCGGACCAGTTGAATGCTAAAGCGACTGTTTCATTCAGCAGTTGCTCTGCCTCCACAAGGCGTTGTCTCACCTCACGCTTTGCCACGCCATCCGTTTGCAATTCGGGGGCATCTTTCCAGATTTTCCTCAGTGCCAAAAAATCCTCACTACGCATTCGTAGTAGTTCAAGATTGGCAACCGTAATTACAATCAGAGGCTTGCCATCGGCTGTGTGTGATGGAACTGATTCAAAAGACGCGGTATCTAACCAGTAAGCAATTAAGCCGTCGCTCCCGGTCGTAGCGCAAGTTAACGTCCTTAACTCAACCCGACTATCCACGTACCGCTGCTCAAAATAACGGAGGTTACCCGTCGTGGTGTAATGGCGTTGAGCAACCAGCGGTTTTAGGGGATAGGTGGTGGTCAACAAATCGGCTAAGGGATTGTAGGCTTGCTCGATTTGCGCTTGAATGGCTGCTTCAACATCGAAATCTGAGCCTTGCCAGATGCGCAACTCATCTTGGGTTCTACTCCGGTGAGTAATTAATTTCTTCTGCTTCAGGTATTGGATCGTCTTTTGCCAATGCTTACGTCCCTTCTCGTCTTCTGGAGCGTCACACAATGCCAACGCCACTAATTCAGGCGTTGCCCGAAACGTTCCGGTTGAGGTGACCAGGTTGAGGACTCCAATGGTTTTCAGCACCTTGAGCACATCCTGGCTCTGGTCTTTAGCATCCTGAATCAACCCCTGTACTTCAACCCAGCGTTGTAGGTTGAGCCGGGAAGCGAGTCCGGTTACGGCCTCAACAAAGTAGTCATAAAGCTGGTACAGCTTCAAGGTAGGGATCTGATCACCTTGAATTGTGGTGGATTTGAGAAACTGGCTGAAGGCGTAAGGCTCGTCGCTCGTGAGAAAGGTAAACAGAGAGCGATCGTTCTGGGCGTAACGCACACAGAGCATGGGCAGCACCAGAGCTGTCAGGGGGTGCAGGGGGTAAGCATCTGCTAGCACCTTCGCCGAAATTTCGTACTCGGAAAGTACGTCCTTCAAGGCATCAAACCAGCTTTCTGCTTGGAGGTGAAGGCTAGGTCGGACTGGATCAGCATGAGAGCGATCGATCGCCTGCCCAATTAAGCGAGTCATCTGACTCGGCGATTCAGTGAGAACGATGTCCGTGAATCGTCCATGAATCTTTATCCATTCGCTTTGTTCTATGGTCGAGAGGCGATCGCTATAGCCTGCAAACGACTGATGGAGAATACCCAACAGGTGAACCTGACAGTCTCCCTTAAGCTCCAGCTCAGCGATCTGCTGAAGCAGGTAAAGATCTTGAATGCCCTGATGATGAGCCGCGTACTCTAGATTCTTACCCAATTCATCGATAATCAGCAGCACATCCGTTTCAACCGTTTGGACAATCTCTTGGAGTAGTTTCAGCACCTGTTGGTCGGTAACCTGACAATTGCCCTCCTCCGCCTGAAAGCGCCACTCATTCAGATCCATCCAAAAATCCGGCTTCCGCCTCTTCTTCCAAAAACGCTCAAACCCGCGCGATAGGGCACGGACGATCGTCCAGCTTAAGGGTTCCCGTTGAGCCGTTGCGACGGCTCTCAATAATCCAGGCTGCGGAACATTGGTGATAGCTGACATTTCAGGGCTATCAGCCGGAAACGTAGATTCAGCGATCGCCCAGGCGACCTCGGCGACTGGGCTTTCTTCGGGCGCACACAAAGCAGCAAGATAATGGGCAAAAGCCGACTTTCCTGCTCCATAGACTCCAGTGAGTGTCCAGGCTCGGTGAGCATTCGGATCTCCAATCGCAGACAGGATTCGGCGCAACGCGACCGCCGATCGCTCAGTCGGAACATAACCCTGAACCGCATCAGGCTTATCTAAGTCTCTCTCTAAATTGACCGAGCGGTAGTAGCGGCGGTGTAGCTCAAAATAGTTTGATAGAACGTTCGGCTGAGCGCTCACGTCGAAGCCCTGATTGGTCATCTTGCTCACCTCCCCGCCCGATAGTACCCGTCTAAGATAGCCTCTGACAGTTCAAGCGGCTCCCCTTCAAAGGAAAATTGCAGCTTTCCGGCTGCATCAGACAGTCGAATTTGCTCCCATTGTCGGGCTACGACTTCGATCGCGTCGCAGATGGCGCTCTCGGTCAACTTAAATACAATTCCTGGGCTACCAAGGTCGTAAAGCAAATTGGCAATAGCCATCGTTTTGGCGAGGCTACCTATGCGAGCATGGTGCTGCAAGCAAGCGTAAACCACGATTTCTGGTGGCAAGCCTGGTTTCTGTCCAACCCGAAACATATAGTGCCGAGAATCCCCTGCGGTGTGAATTAACCCCAGTTCTGTAAATGGGCAATCCAAGGAATCTTCGCTGACTTGAGCCTTACCACTGGGCTGCACGACATACATCCGCAAAATGCAACTCACATCCTTTCTCAGGGAAGACTCAGAAATGCGGGGCGCGACCCGATCGCGGTACTCACAAAGCTGGTAGAACAAATCTTCAGTTGTGAATTCAGTCTGTCGAAAGTAATTAAAGGCAAAATCCCAAGCAGTTGCTAAATTGAGCGATTCTATAGACGAGTCTAATAGCTTCCAATGCAGCAGCCAGAGAGAGGCAGGATCTTCCAGGTAAGGGTCCCAACCCTCCTGGCCCAGAAGTTGCTGACCAAATTCTGTGGGCTGGTCATCTTTCAACAGCTTGAAGGCAGAGCACCAGTACCGAATAGACCGCACCATGTTCTTCCCCACACCGAGCCGAACCGGGGCATCCTCCCTCAAGAAAATTTCTGAATCAGCAGAGGCACGGTCAAAACCTTTCTTCAACCAACCAAACCGGGGGTGAAAGGTTTCATGGCGGGCAAAAACAACGGCTTTAGAATTGCCACTGGTCTCTGTATTGCGATTTACTTGCTCAACCGCCATAATTTTATAGAACGAATGTACCTATCTTCTACGATTCAGAGCGTATTGGAAAGCCCCAGACATAGTGTGCGTCTATCATGCTACTCCATATATGGGGGTAGAATCTTAACTGTCCTTAATGAATAGGGATGATGCAGAACAATAAACTGCATAATAATGTTC
>JBAUTA010001222.1:0-2352 GCA_049581985.1 Kovacikia sp. | reverse complement strand
TTGTAGCTCAGTGGTAGAGCACACCCTTGGTAAGGGTGAGGTCACGAGTTCAATCCTCGTCAAGGGCTCTGCTCTTGTAGAGCGACACTTTATTTGTCTGTGGCGACAGATTAGGTGCCAAGCCAACAAATTATTTGTCATAACAAGGTAATTCAGACTTTTTGCTTTAGGTAAATCCTCGTCAGTGTCGAAGTTACTAAGGGTGCGTTTCTTTTAGTCCTTTAGTAAATCAACCATTGCTAGGGTTGTTCTTGCAGCGAGGGTATCGAGGTCTTTCATTTCTCCAAAATTGGGAGCCTGAAAGAAACTGCCACGGTCGCAGTTAGGGCGCTTAGCACCCAGGAAAACTTTCAACCCTGCCAGAACCGAGAGCCTGAAAGAAACTCCTTAGTACCATAACCCTTATGGTGACTAGTTTTCATAGTGTCGATATTGGGAACTGGTGTTTTTTGTGAAACTGTACATTTCTAGAAATAGGGTGGCACATTAGCGCCAATCTCATTTTCCAACCAACTCTATTCCCCATTCGTCTCGAAGCGAATCCATCTTGGAACTATTTATGCTTTAATTGCTTACATTCATCCAAAAACTCTCGAATTTGATCCTCATTTAAAGTCAAGCCGCCTTCCTGAATATTTGTGATGTACGTAATCACATCTACAGTACTCAACTGAGCCTGCATCTCGCCCAGCAGAACTGCATTTCTGACTTCTCTGCACACCAATTCAATGTCTGATGATGTGAATCGGGCGCTTTGTTGCGCGAGCATTTCAATGTTGACCAGATCTAAGTTGACCGCGACCGTTGTTAGATAGTGTTTGAACAGTTCGGCCCTTTCAAACTGGTCGGGGGGAAAGATCGGAATCTTCCAATCAAACCGACCGGACCGCCTCAAAGCGCTGTCCAGTCCGCTCAAGCGGTTGGTTGCTCCGATAACGATTACATCGCTGTCCCGGACATTATTAAATTCGATCAGCAATTGATTGATCGTAGCCTTCTGGTCGGTGTGCGCCTGGTATTCATTCCGGCTAAATCCGATACTGTCGATCTCATCGATGAACAGAACTGAGGGAGCTTTCTTTTTAGCCTGAGCAAAGATGTCACGGATGTTCTTCTGGCTTTGCCCGATCCAAATGCTTTGAATTTCCGCCGGAGAGAATTTGAAAAAGTATCGATCACACTCATTGGCAAACGTATTCGCTATCAGGGTCTTGCCACACCCCGGCAACCCAAACAGGAGAATGCCACCGATTCCACTTTTCATTCCTTGAAGCTGAAGCTTGAGCAACCTATTCAGCTTCTCCTTCTCACTATGAAGACCCTTGACGCGGCTAAAATCAATTTTTTGACGGATTGGAACGATAGGCTTAGATATGGGGGGCTTTCCAGGGCTGCTCTCGAATGAGGGGTACTCAATCTCATCAAACGACACGGAGATTAATTGGTGGTTCTCATAGTCCGGTGTCATAATCTGGAGCCGGAATCCCACACCGTATTTCTGAGTCAGGTGATGACTGAGAATCTCCTGCGCCTTCTTTAGCTGGTAGTAGTTGCGGGCGACTTCAAATCCTGGCAGCACGAGCCAGACGCTCTCTAGCCTGTCTTTCCATCCGGTTGACTTTTTCAGAAGTCGCTTAATCAGGTCAAAGAAGACATTTTCTCCGGCGAATCCTTTGCCTCTGAGAGTTTCCACTTCAACAATGATTCGGTTTTCCACATAGATATCAGGACGACGGTTAAGATCAGGATCTAGATAATCTTCCTTGTTTTGTCGGGAAGAAACCTGTACCTCACAGTGAATCTGTGATAGATCGTGCCCCAAACTCTCCAAGGTTTTGATCGCAAAGTATTTCAAGTAAATGTGTTCATCACTTTCCCATCCCCAAGCCAACGGTTCAAAATGCTCCGGCTTGACTTTGAGAAGCAGTTGCGATTCTGCTTGAGCTTGGGCTTTTTGCAACTCCAGGAAAGCGTCTAGAAGTGGCAGATTATCCTCCTCAAATCTATGGTTAGGCACTTCTAACAATAGCCGCAGATGGGTGTGAATATCTTCCAGATTTTGAGTTGACTCGTTGTCTCTATACTTACACCTCAAGGTAAAGGTGAATGGAATTTGACTTGCTACCCGATTCACTAGATGTCCAAATAGATCTTCGCGTTGCTGTGCTTGAATTTCAGATTCAGAAGGGCAATGGAACAGGATAAAAAATGGCTCGGTATTGTACTTGTTGGCGTACAAAGAAAGCTGCTTGAATTGTTCATCAAACTTCTCCGAGTCCAACAAATCTAAACCAGTCGAACCGAGAATAATGCTGTTCATGGTCGATTGGTTGAAATGAAACAGATTAGAGG
>JBAUTA010001221.1:0-2152 GCA_049581985.1 Kovacikia sp. | reverse complement strand
GGATTAGATGTCGAAGTTAGTTTAAACCTCTTAATCCCCATCCTTCCTTTTCCCTATCCCCTCTTTTTAACGTCCTCCCTTTTTAACGTCCTCCTAAAAACCGTCCAGCAATATTCATCACGTCGCCCAGATCCACATTGCCGTCACTATTACTGTCTAAGAAGGAATTGAGGACTGGATTGCCTGCCTGGGGATTCTGCGTATTATTTCCGCTTTGAAGCAAATTCAATGCCAGAGGAATCAACGTTGGCAGCATGGACTCAACGGTTTGGGGGTTTAGCCCGGTTCTCTGAATTAAATCCTGTACAAGTTGCTGCTGCATGCCGGAATCCAGCAATGCTTCTACGGCCTGCTGATTTGGCGAGGTTCCGCCAAACTGATTTACTAGTGTCTGGGCCTGCTCTGGCCCGGCTGACTGCAGGGATGAGCGAAGATAATTGCCAACGACGGAGACAAGGGTTTGGGTTGTTCCTGGGTCGGTGCCGTGGTTGCCACTCAACTGCTGCATAGTGTTAAGAATACCGCCCAGTTGATTCGGGTTTGCCTGTAGCTCAGGATTACCAACCGCATTCAAAATTTCATCAAACAGTGCCATGGGTTTCCCTACTCCAAAAAGTTCTGTAATCCGGAATTGGATAAGGGAAGTGTTTTTGAGGAAACTTCCTGGAGGCGCAGTACGCCTTTAAGAAATTCTCCCTTCCAAAATTCCGGGTATAGCTATCGCCAGATTGATGAGGACAGAGGATTCAGGGGGGAGTGGGGGCAAAGCCCCCAGCCAGGGGTTCCACCCCTGCACCCCGTCCTAACCCATAGGGCTACGGCTATAATTGCTGCCTCACCGATAGTTACACACAACTAAACCTTCAACGATTAGCTTAAGGATTTTTGTAGGAAAACCTCTGAGCATATCGAAGCTTTCCAGACAAATCCGCCCCTACCGATAATCCGGACTGTTGCCGGTTATGGTGTGCCAAATCCGCCTAAGGAGGTTTGACTAAAACTTCCTGCACTTTGACTAGCACGCACTGCTGACTGAGAAAACAATTGAAAAGCCTGACGGATTTCCTTTTGCCCATTTCCCGGTGTCAAGATCCATTCATCTCGAATCCCCATCGCACGGAAAATTTTCTGAAAGTCAGTGCTTCCATCATGAATACCCATTGCAGCAATGATGTGGTTTTCCGTGCGAAGCATATCCTGAACCAGGGATTTTACCGTTTTTGCAGTTGCTCTCTGCGAATGGGCATCCGCGCCATCGGTGATCATCAATGTCACGGTTCGGACCGGAACACCATTATCAGAAAACTCCTGTGCCTTTGCTAGAACGGTTCCCAGAAGCACGATCGCCTGGTCATACAAGGGCGTTCCCTGATTTGGGTTGTAGTTCTTAGTGTCCATCCGCACCGCTTGGGTTACCGGACAGTAGGGATAAAGAACCTGCCCGTTTAAGTAGCGATTGTGAACCAGAATATTGTCTTTTTGATTGGAACTTAACAGGGCATCCAGAACGGTGTTGTGCCCAGCACGAACGATCGCATCGTTCCCGGCATAGTTAATTGAACCGGAATCATCGGGCATCAAAGTCACCAGAACGACTTCACTGGCAATCACATCATCAATATGAATACCTAGCCCTGCCTGAATTTGAGCACCAATATCAGGCACATTCAGCGCTTGCAAAGAAGCGGCGGAGAGAACGCCTTCTTCCTGAGCGGATTGGAACAGTTGATTGAGATTGGGTGTTTGCGACATGATTGGAGACCTCTTGAGTTAATTAGAAAAATGGGGAGTGGAGAGTAGGAATATCAGGGGTTTCAGAATTAATTCAAATATTTGGTTTCACCCACCTACTTGCCTGGACCAGGGGCAACGAAAGAAGGCTTGGGCGGAGCGGGTTGCCGAATTCAGGCAAACTGATGGGGACTGGAGAATGAAGGCTAACTCCAGAGGCGTGGGGATAAGGTTGGGAAATCCCCGATGCTTAATTTGGACGAAGACCTGTTTATGGTTGCCGATCGGGCGCGATTCAATCCCCCCTTCAACCAGTTCCTGGCGATCACCATTTTCCGGGTATAGCTATCGCCAGATGAATTAGGACAGAGGATTCAAAGGGGAGGGAGGGCGTTGCCCCCAGCCAGGGGTGGAACCCCTG
>JBAUTA010001220.1:0-4418 GCA_049581985.1 Kovacikia sp. | reverse complement strand
GTCGAAGGGCTACCCGTTTTTACTTTACGGGTATAGCGGTTTGCGCTTGGGTGAAATACAGAAATGTGAGGTATAGTGGGCGCGAAGCACCCTCACTGTACCTCACACCCTTGAAAAGGGCTATATCTATGTTTAGAGTGATATGATTCCCCTGTAGTTTTGTTTAAACTGGCTTAAATGACTACCCAGACAGATTACACGGAAGCAGAATTAGACATCCTCAGACAAGCTGCCATTATGAGTGGGCATGCGGTAGTTTTCTGTGAGTTTGCGATCGTCTCGATGGGCATTGAGATTGCCGCTTTGGGTAAGGAGATTACTGGAGCAGTCCAAAAGCATCCAGATAGTCAACTGATTCAGATGCTATTTGCAAAATATGCGTCTGGAGAAGAACCGGAGGAAAAGGAGAAAACCCCCACTGAGGTTTCCCCAGACGGAATCCTCGACTCAGCCCTTGATCTGATCCGGTCAGCACTGGCCATTTTAGAAAGCAAAGCATCTCCTGCTGAAATTCAGGAATATAAAGAATTTATCTACTCCTGTGCCGACCATGTCGCCCACGCTGCGGGTGAGGGGCTGTTTGGCATTGGCGAAAAAGTTAGCAAGAAAGAAGCCGCAACCCTGAGTGCGTTGAAGGCAGCCCTTGGCTTGTAAAATAGGTTGACTCCACGGCAACGAACGACTGGAGGTGATGGCCTACAATTTCAAGGAAGGAACTGTGACTCGAAATACCGAAGTATCCAACACCGAAGTATTCCCACAGGAGCAGTTAAGCTCTGACGCAAAGCCACGTAGGATCTGGGAAAAATACGATTCTGAGCCCCTGTCCTTTATTATGAGAAATCCAAAGGCAACGCCGATCGTTCTATTGGCCTTGGCAGTTGCCCCGGTTTTGATTGTCGTTTGTGTATTGGCGGTAATTTTTTTCATGCCTGACTTTTCCTCGCAGCTTTGGCCGCGTTAGCCTGTTGGGTATACAAAAAATTGCTGGCGCAGTCTCGAAAATATGACTCAGGATGTTCGTACAACTGACTCCTTAAAGGGACTGACTGAACAAGAAGCTGCACAACGGCGGGCGGCAGGGCAAGGTAACAACGTCACGCTACAGACGAGCCGCTCCTACTGGCAGATTCTGCAAGAAAATCTGTTCACCTTTATTAATGCAGTTTTCTTTGGCATCAGTGCCGTCATGATTTTGCTTCACCGTTTTAGCGATGCTGTGCTGGTGGTAGTGGTCATTGTCAGCGGCATTTTGATGAACATTATTCAGGAAATCTGGGCAAAACGAAAGCTTGACCAGATTGCGCTCCTCAACCGTCCAACGGCAACAGTGGTGCGTGATGGGAAAGAAAATCAGGTGGCTCCCGGAGAAATTGTGCTGGGGGATATTCTGGTGCTGCGATCGGGGGATCAAATCCTGGTGGATGGGGCTGTCGTTGGAGAGGGACGCATTGATGTAGACGAATCCTTACTCACAGGCGAATCAGATATGATCCCAAAACTGGCAGGAGATTCGGTCTACTCTGGAACCTTTTGCGTTAGTGGCGGGGGCTACTTTGAAGCGACCCAGGTGGGGGCAGAAACCATTGCCTACAAGCTTGTAAAGGGTGCCCGTGCCTTTCGCCAGGTATACACGCCGCTTCAGCAAGAAATTAATCTGGTGATTCGGATTATTCTGTTGCTCGCCTGTTTTCTCTGGATCCTGGTGGGGATTAGCTTCCTGAGTCGATCGCTGTCCCTGGCTGATATCGTCCAACGGGCAGCCGTCATTGCCGGGTTAGTGCCTGCCGGGTTGTTGGTAGCCATTACGCTTGCCTATGGCATGGGTGCCGTGCGGATGCTGGGAGAGAATGTGCTGATTCAGCAGGCAAATGCAGTGGAGTCGCTCAGCAATGTGGATGTTCTCTGTTTGGATAAAACTGGAACTTTGACGACGAACCAGTTGGATCTGCAAACTATCTATCCAGTGGGGGTGACGGAGGCAGCTTTACACAAAGTTCTGGGAGATTTTGCGGTCAACACCACTGCCCACAACCGCACCAGTGATGCCATTTTGGCGGCTTTTTCGGGGGAGAAGCGATCGGTCATCGCAGAGGTGCCCTTTTCCTCTTCACGGCAATGGAGCGCGGTTGCCTTCGACGACGGCCCCCATCCTGGCATATACGTTTTGGGTGCGCCCGAACAGCTCTCTAAGGCACTTATTCTTTCTGATGAGATGCTTGCCCAGATTCAAACAGGCGTAAAGCAAGGGTTACGGGTACTTCTACTGGCTCACAGCAGCGATCTCAACTCTCTCAAGCCGATCGAACTTTCCCTTCTGCCTCCCAGCCTCACTCCCTTAGGTATCCTCCTGTTTAGTGACCAGCTGCGTCCCCAGGCCCGCGAAACCCTGCATGGATTTTCTGAGGCTGATATTAGCATCAAAATTATTTCCGGGGATAATCCCCAAACAGTTGCAGCCCTGGCCCAACAGGCGGGTTTGAATACCACGATTAGCTTAGTTTCCGGTTCAGAACTGGCGATTATGGATGAGGCCCAGTTTGCCCAGGCAGCGGTTTCCTGTAACGTTTTCGGTCGTATCACTCCCGAACAAAAGGCCAGACTGGTAAAAACGCTGCGCCGCCAGGGACACTACGTTGCCATGATCGGTGATGGGGTAAACGATGTGCTCTCGCTCAAGCAGGCAAACCTGGGCATTGCTATGGAGAGCGGCAGTCGGGCAACCAGAGGAGTTGCCGATATTGTTTTATTGAAAGATTCCTTTGGCTCCCTTCCCCATACTTTTTTGGAAGGTCAACGCATTCGCAATGGGATTCGGGACGCCCTTGCGCTCTTTATTGTGCGAATCATTTGCATCACCCTGCTAATTTTTTCCAGCGCTATGGTGACCGACAGTTTTCCCCTTGTGAATAAGCACAGTGCTCTGGTTTCCCTATTTGGGGTTGGGCTGCCAACGGTTTTCCTGCCGCTATGGGCAAAATCGGGAAGGGATGGTCGGAAACAGGGAATGGTTCACTCTCTCCTGCACTTCACGATTCCGGCAGCACTAACGTTAACTCTGGTGGCGCTGCTGGTTTACTTGTTATATCTGGTGAGCGCAATTCTAGATTTAGCGCCCGGTTCAGAATTTAGCCAGGTCGATTACTCAGAACCCCGCACCGCCCTGGTCACTATTCTCATTCTGTGCCAATTGCTGCTGATTCCCTTCCTCAAACCACCAACAAAAGCCTGGCTCGCGGGGGAACCTCTAACCCATGACTGGCGCTATACCTGGATGGCTATGATTCTATTGGGGGGATATCTGATTATTCTATCAGTTCCCGTATTTCGGCAGTTCTTTGAACTCTCACGCCTGAGCACCTGGGATTTTCTATTCCTGAGTTTTGTAGCAGTGGAGTGGTGTTTGATTTTGCGAGCAGTCTGGCGATCGCGCTTTCTGGATCGCTTTTTAGGAGTGAATTTAGGGTAAAAGGGAAAGAATTTTGAATGATTGGTAGCTAAATAATGGGTGTTGAATGATGAGTGTTAAATGATGAGTGTTAAATGATGGTGCTGAACGATGAGTATTGAGCGATGAGTTTGAATGATGAAGGTCGAACTTTAAATTAGTCCTACCCCACCCACCCCTGTGAACGAGCCACCAATTAACAATATTCCCCAATACTCCGTCAGCGTCTGGGAGATGATTTTGATTGTGATCGGGGCGATCGCCCTGATTGGCTTAGGTCTGGTTGGGTTGGGAATTAAAGTTTTCAACCATGCATTTGATCCGTTCAGGGCAGAGGCGATCGCCCGTAGCGTAATTGGCTACAAAATTCCCGGTGGTTCCCAGGGTGTTTTTGGGATCAACATCGGCGTTGCCAAACTTGCCTGGGTTCGCAGTATCCCAAGCCCACCGGATGTTGTCCTGTTTGTCGGAAAAACGCCGATTAACAAGGAAGCAAGCAGAGCCGATCTTTTCGATCTGAGTGAAAATCCTCCTTCGGAAGATGTCAATCAGAATTTTGTTGCCACCGCCTCCCACACTGAAAACAGAACTTTCTGTGGCAAAACCGTGCCGATAACCGTTGAGGAAGGGCAACAATCCCTTGCCAATGTATCTACCCCCCTGCCAGCTATCCGGTATATTGCTAGATCCGCTCAGGACAACGTTGAGCAAGTGATCGTCATCACAGTTAACGGTAAAGGCGCGGTAAACAAGATTGATCAGGTCTTTAGTTCGCTGCGGTGCAAATAATATCTAGCGATCCTACTTGGATTGTGAAAGCACTTTCCCCTCAGGGAAAAGATTTCACAGCTCTCTCTGGGCATAAGCAATTTAGACTCGCTATAACAGTCCTACATCAGGTGTGAGTTTAAGAGGCTGTGTGAGCAAGGATTCCAGGGGAGTCTTTGCTCACAATCCAAATAGGATCGCT
>JBAUTA010001219.1:0-1961 GCA_049581985.1 Kovacikia sp. | reverse complement strand
AATCTATCTTCTGTGCCTTCTTATTTTTTCTCTAAACAAGAAACTTCTTTATTCCGAGAGGATTATTATACTATTGCATCTCTTGTAAAATACCTTAAAAGAATAACCTCTTTTGATAAAAAGATTTATGTTGCGGCCTCTTCCTATAGTTTGAATTATAGTGTGTTTACTGTTGCTGAACAGCAGCTGTTCGGGAAGTCAATCCTTCCAATTTCTCGAAATGCGAATATAGACTCGAGAGATTTCTATCCCCTCAATGGTTTGTTGCAGGCTCATTATGTTGTCGTTGCTTTACCGTTTCAATATCATATCGAGCCTAAAGAGCAAACTGTTGTAAAAGTTGTTGTGGATGCATTTACTCAAAATTGGGCGATCGCCCAAGACTTTGTGCCACTTCCTCCAAAATTTAAGTTAGAAAATGGCATCACGGTTCAGATTTACGAACGCATCCGTCCTACATCCTTTCCAACGATACTTAATACGCTTGCTGCGATGCGATCGCAGGTGTCTCGCGTGCCGGGACAAGAACCCTTTTGGCTTGATATTAAATCGGATCAGCCTAGCGCAATCATAAAAGATCCGCTTGTGAAAATGGTTCAGGTTTTACGCCTGCAAATTACTAATCGAACACCTGCATCCTTGCTTTACTACGGAAAAATTCCAGAACAGGCAAAAGTAGCGGGGCTGTTATCCATTTCTAAATGCCCTAGCTCCTCCGAGCAGATATCCTTAAAATTATCAACCTTAGATAAAGATGGAAATGTTCTTTTACAAGCCATCGAATCTGTACCGAATGCTCAACTCACTCCGTTTGAAATCAAAATATCTGCCCAGAATGCCTCCTACATGAAACTAAACCTTATGGTTGATTCAGCAGATAACCCGGCTTTGATATCTTGTCGCGCTGAACTCAATCTCCTAAATGTTGCTCCACAGTAAAGTTATTGGTTAAGGCTACTCTAGCAACATCATGCTCAAAATTCGATCCGACAAGCAAGCTCGGCAAAACAGCTCATTTTAGTGATTTGAGTACGTACAGAGTCACCTTATCTTTTTCATATTGTTTGACGTAATGCTTATTTAAATAGGGTTCCAGCGCTGCCTCTACCTTAGGATACCGACCCAGTAGAACCAGTTCTGGCTGATAGGTTTTAAGTATGCTTGTGAGTTTTGGGTCACTGAGACTCCCCGATGCAATCCGCTTGGTTGAAAATACTGCGAGTTCTGGCGGGACTTTGAGACCTGTGTAGAAGGCCACGATGGGCAGATCTGTAAATAACCAATGGGTTGAAAATTGGAATGCTCGAACTTGCTCTATCACTTCAATCTTGCGCGTTGATTCTTCTACAAACTGGTGATTGAGGACTGCATTCACCGTCAGTTTGATGGGGGTAAAGGCGATCGCAAAGATTAAAAACCCCGCCGCAACGCCTTTCAAAGTGGGATGTTTGAGCGTTCGCCAATGGAGGTTGCGATACCATTGCCTTTGACGAAAAAACGTGAAGGATTGAGTCAGGCCATAGGTTGCCAGCCAAACCACCGGAACAGAAATTAAAGGATAGTAGTGATACCACAGGGGTTGGTAGTAGGCTAGTCCAACCCATACGCTGACCAACCAGACTAAAGGCAGCAGCGGCCATTGGGGCTTATGCTTGAACAACCAATAAATGCCCACCCCAGCCAGCAGGGTATAGTCCAGATCCTGTGCCAGAAACATGAGTAAGAGCTGCCAGCTAGGTTCGCGCTGAAGACGGACTTGGGATGTTCCATCAAAATGAGTGCCCAGCAATTGCTCGAAGGGCAGCGAGCGGGTTAGATATGCAATGGTGATAACAGTTAGGGCGCAGGAGGTTAACCAAATGAGCCCCAAGCGCAGCCGATCCGCTTTAAAGTGTCGCCAATCCTGAAGGGATGAGCCTGCCGCCAAATGCAAAAGGCAGGCGGGCAACAGTAAAGAAGTG
>JBAUTA010001218.1:0-1986 GCA_049581985.1 Kovacikia sp. | reverse complement strand
ATCTTGCACAGTACTGAAAACTATGGAAACGGACTTTATCATAAGTGGTTTAATTTCGGAAGGTCAGGAATGAAGATTTGTACTGCTTGCG
The DNA here is from genome assembly GCA_049581985.1 of Kovacikia sp. Lineage (GTDB taxonomy): Bacteria > Cyanobacteriota > Cyanobacteriia > Leptolyngbyales > Leptolyngbyaceae > Kovacikia. The sequence continues at coordinate 1,895 of JBAUTA010001218.1, read as the reverse complement.
GGGAGCAATTCAGTAGTACCGAATGGACTTGCCCTGCTTGTAAACACACACCTGAAAAAATTGACAGGTACCTGATGTTTGCTCCCAAGCTTGCGGAAACTAGCCCTGGGTTCGAAGCGGTTTTTTTTAACCAACTTGTTAAGTTAGAAGCAAGCAACTTCTGGTTTTGTTCCCGTAATCGTCTGATTATTTGGGCATTACGGCATTATTTTTCTGATATTAGCAACTTTCTAGAGATCGGTTGCGGTACTGGATATGTTTTGTCAGGGATTGAATCAGCTTTTCCGAAATTTACTCTATTCGGCAGCGAGATCTTCACCACAGGCTTGGAGTTTGCTAGTCAGCGGTTATCCAGGACAACCTTATTTCAAATGGATGCCCGACAAATTCCTTTTCAAGACGAGTTTGATGTAATTGGAGCATTCGATGTTTTAGAGCATATTCAGGAAGATACTGGGGTTCTTGCTGAAATTTATCAAGCAGTGAAATCTGGTGGAGGTCTTTTGTTGACAGTTCCTCAACATCCCTGGCTATGGAGTCAGGCCGATGACTATGCTCACCACGTTCGCCGCTATAGTGCTAGAGAGTTAAAGACCAAGGTGGAAAAGGCAGGTTTTAAGGTTATTAGAATCACCTCATTTATCTCTCTTCTTCTGCCGCTCATGGTTCTCTCACGATCACAGCGGCAGCAGGCTAGAGACTATGATGCCACTTCGGAATTTAGAATTAGTGGTTGGATGAATAGCATTCTAACGAGCATTCTCGATTTAGAACGAAAGCTCATTCAGATTGGGGTTCGCTTTCCAGCGGGTGGTTCCTTACTACTAATTGCTAAAAAACAATAGGTACTTGCTATGCCTCAGATTACTCAAGGGATCCGCTCAGTTCTATCAATCCCAGATATTTATAGCCTGTTTGGACAGATGATTGGGGGGGCATCGGGACGCAAAATTTTTGTGAGAGAGTATATACGTCCTAAGAGGGGCGATCGCATGCTTGACATTGGCTGCGGTCCCGGTGATATTGTGCCCTACTTAACAGAATCAGTAGAATATCTAGGATTTGATGCAAGCCAGGAATATATTGAATCTGCTCGAAAGCGCTTTGGCGATCGCGCTACTTTTATCTGCGAACCCGTTAGCACTAAAACCCTTGAGCAGCAATCTTATTTTGATATTGTCCTGGCAGTTGGTATTTTGCACCATTTAGACGATGCTGAAGCATTGCAACTATTTCATTTAGCTAAAGCAGCGCTGAAGCCAGGAGGTCGTTTGATTACGCTTGATGGGGTTTATATAGACAAACAATCCTTTTGTGCAAGGTACATTATTTCTAAGGATCGGGGTCAAAATGTACGCACTAAAGCAGAATATTTGGCAATAGCAACTCAAGTCTTCTCGGAGATTACAGTTAGTATTCGCCATGATATGCTCAGAATTCCTTACACCCACCTCATTTTAGAATGCATAAGATAAATAGGATCCCGTTCAATAAACCGTTTACAGTTGGAACAGAATTGGACTATATTCGGCAGGCTATTGATAACGTCCATCTGTCGGGAAATGGAAAATTCACTAAACGGTGTCATGCCTGGTTGGAAGCAAAAATAGGTTGTAACAAGGCGTTTTTAACCCATTCCTGCACGGCAGCATTAGAAATGGCGGCAATCTTGGCAGATATTCAGCCTGGGGATGAAGTCATTATGCCGTCCTATACTTTCGTCTCTACTGCCAATGCTTTTGTGTTGCGCGGTGCCATTCCTGTGTTTGTGGATATTCGGCCCGATACCCTCAACCTTGACGAAACTAAGATTGAGGCAGCAATTACTTCCAAAACAAAGGCGATCGTCCCTGTCCATTATGCAGGGGTTGCCTGCGAGATGGATACGATTATGA
>JBAUTA010001217.1:0-6834 GCA_049581985.1 Kovacikia sp. | reverse complement strand
CAACCCTGGGAAGTGAGGCTCAATTCTCGCAATGGCATTCTGCTTACCGTGCAAATCGCTGTTACCCGCATCAAAGCGCCGCATCAAGGCCGGGAGACGCTGCTTTGGTCGCTCCATGACATCACGTCTCGCAAGCAGATGGAGCAACAGTTGCAGCTTGCCCATGATGACCTGGAACAGCGCGTCGCCGAACGGACTGCCGAACTGCTGGAAGCGAATATGCGGTTGCGGCAGGAACTTGGAAAGCGTTAACAATCCGATCAAACAATCTGCAATTAGACCGGGCTGGCTGCTCCGATCTGAACCAGGCGAGCGTTAAGAACCGTTGCGGTCAGAGGATCGTGGGACGTCAGGATGAGGGCATTGGCTTGGCTCGTAAAGTCTCTTAAAACCCGCAACATCAGAGACAACGAGTGGGGGTCCTGTCCTACGGTAATTTCATCTAGCAAACATATTTCAGGTTGCCTCGCCAACACAGCCCCCAGCGCCAGACGTCTCTTCTGCCCTTGGGAAAGGGACTGGGGATGCCTGTCGGCGAGCTTGCTCAAATTCAACCGATCCAGCAGGGTATCCGCAATCTCTGACGAAACTCCGGGTTGCCAGATTTCAGCTCGCACACTGTCTGCAAATAGCTGGTGGTTCGGATTTTGGAGCACAAACCCAATCTGTCTAGAAATGTCGGCAACGCTGCGTTTCCCCATATCCCGCCCCAGGATCTCCCATCTTCCCGTGGTTGGTTTGAGGAGACCACTTAAAAGTTTGAGGAGGGTCGTTTTGCCACAGCCGTTGTCGCCCTTGAGCAAAACAATTTCTCCCGGCTTCACCTGTAAGTCAGGAAAGGGAGGATATCCGCCCCAACTGAGTTGATGGGTTTGGAGAAGCAGGGAGGCGGGGGAGCGGGGGAGAGAGCGGACGGATGGAGCAAACAGGGGCGTGGTTGCTTCCTCTTGCTCCTGCCCCAGACCTTGCCAGCCCTGCCTGCAACCTGCGACTAACTGGCCAGCATCAAAATAGTAGGCCCGATCGCAAATGGCCTTCACCGCATCCAGTCGATGTTCGATTAGCAGCACGGATTGCCCCTGGTCTGCCCGCGATCGCAACAATTGCAATAACTGCTCAACTCCTTTGCTATCCAGGTACGCCAGCGGTTCATCCAGCATCAAAACAGGCTGACCAATGGTTAATAGACAGGCCAGCAGCAGGCGTTGTTTTTGACCTGCCGAGAGCTGTTGAATCAACCAATCTCGTTGAGCCTGAAGCTCGAAGGTTTGTAAGGATGCGTCGATTAGGGGGGGGATTTGATTAGAAGGAAAGTTCCAGTTTTCTAGCCCAAACGCCAGCTCCTCCCAGACCCGATCGGTGAAAATTTGAACTTCAACGTTTTGCAACAGGGTGCCTAGACTGCGCGATCGCTGCCGGACTGGCTGTCTAGTAATATCAGCCCCCTGGAACAGAATTTTTCCCAGCAGATCTCCGCCTGTATGATTCGGTGCAATACCAGACAGACAATTGAGCAAGGTACTTTTGCCGCTGCCGGTTGCTCCTGCAATGAGGACAATTTCGCCGGGATAAAGGGTTAGGTGAACCCCCGCGATCGTCGGTTGGGCACGCCCCGGATGTCTGAAGCAAAGATCGACCACCTCAACCAGGGGCAACTGGGGCAACCTGCTGTTTACATCATCCATTCGATATAGCCTACCCCTACCAAAATTGCCCCAGTTCCGACTGCAAATAGCGTATCGTGTTTTCGCCACCTGAGGGGGTGGCTGTTGCTACGCGGAGCCGCCGGATCGTAGCCTCTGGTTTCTAACCCGACCGTAACGTCATCGGCATAGGCAACGATACGAAAAATTAGCGGCATAAACAGACCTGAAAACCAATGGGTGGGCTGACGAGCGAGATCAACTCCGCGCAGCCAGTTGGATTCAATAATCCGTTGCACCTCCTGCTGAATCAGGGGTAAAAAGCGCCAGATCAGCATCAGACTCAACACTATAAAATTGGGCAGTCGGACTGCTTGCAGCGCTCTCACCAAATCTGAGGGGGAGGTGGTACTGGCTAAAAGCGGTGCCGGTAGCAGAATGGCAATCAGGCGTAAAGCACTCAAGAGGGAGGTGTCAAAATCTCTCAACCAGGTGGAGAAAGCCATAAATAGGGCCAGAGAGATGAGGGCATAAACCAACACTTTCCAGTTAATTGGCCCAGAAACCAACAACAGCAGCAGCAAAATTCCTGTCAGAAGGGCGATCGCCTCAATTCGATGCAAGATCAGCCCAATGCTAATCAAAAATAGACAAAGAATAATTTTTAAGAGGGGATTGACCTGAGACATAGGAAACTGTTTGTAAGCGAGGTTTGCGATCCCCCTAAATTCCCCTCAAAAAGGGGTACTTTCAAGCCTGTTCCCCCCGTTTCAAGGGGGGCCAGGGGGGATCTTGAAGGGTCTACCATCACAGCCTATACCTTTTCAAACACCCTCTAAGGGGGGCTAGGGGGGCTAGAGGGGATCAAGTATTGCCAGGCATTTGAGCTGATTGCAATCTATTTACAAACACTCTCTAAAAGTAGCAACTCAGGCATTTTCCTGGATCAGGGTGGGGTCGGGTGGGGCATAGCTCACCCGATCGCAGACGGCTGCATTCTTAATTTCTCAACTATCAACATCCATTTTTCCAGCCCTTTGAAGTTGCTTAACGGCAAGCTCTCCCAGAAACCAGCCCAGAGCACCTGCCGCCCCTGCCAGAACGGTTAACAAAATCAGCGTTCCGGGTTGATTCATAAACTGAATTAGTTGGCTAAAAGCCGCTGCCTTTTGCGGATCTTTAATCTTTGAAATCAGTCCTTGGGAGAAGTTAATCAAGAGCAACAAACCGATTAGATTCGCACTTCCAAAAAATAGGACATCGCCAATTAAACGGTTGATTTTGCGGCGATAGTTTCCAACAAAAAACATCACGCCTTCTGTAATGACAATCGTTGCCCCCAGATAAAGCGTAATAATGGGTGAAATCAGCCCTAGCAAAATCGCCAGGGGGAGGATCATTAGGGCAATGCTGCCACGACGCTGGAGTCGAGCCATGCCCAAAGTCAGGAAGATGCCTGCTAATGGAGACCAGGCCAAAAGTTGAAATCCCGGTGGGGCAAATGGACCTACCACAAAAACAGCAATCACCATGCCGATCGTCATAAAGGCGGCAAATACATAATCTCTAAGATGCCAGGGAGTTCTCATAGCTCAATTAAGTGTTTATCTGAAACAACTATTTATCTGGACCAATAAGGGAATTGAAGAACGGGAAAATACCCGTGGATAGGGAGTGATGTAAGCAGATTAGGACCCCACATTGCGGGGGACCATAGATTTTCTGTGACGCTGTGCCACGGAAAATCCATTGGCAGGGGGGAAGTCCCCCGGCAGAGGATTGGATTTAACAGGAGATGGCGTATATGCCGTAGTGAGGGGGATTTGAACCAGATCTGGGTAATGGATAGCCCCTTTAATTCCCTGTCCTGATCAAGTTGACCACGATCGCTCTCACGGTCCGGTTTTACCTAAGGCCGATCGCCAGTGCCAACGGTAGGACGCACAGCCAGATCATGCAGCGTGCTCACCAGGCGATTTACCTCTTCAACCGTGTTGTAATGGACCAACCCAATTCGGAGAAAGCCACCACTGGATTCAACTCCCAAACTTTCTGTAAGGTTGAGGGCATAAAAATTGCCATTCCAGGTGAAAATGCCCCGATCGCCCAACTCCTTCGCCAATTTAGCAGGCGTATACCCTTTCAGACGAATTGCAACAGTCGGAGTTCGCCAGGCAAATCGGCTGGGATCTATAATGCCGTAAAAACTCAACCCTGGAATTTTTAACAAACTGGGAATCAACTGCTCACTCAGATGCCTTTCATACTGTTGAATAGTTGCCATCGCAATGAACAGCGCATAGTGGCGATTTGTAGCCCCAGGTGCAATCCGGTAACCCAGTTCAGCCAGGTAATTAACCATTGCCACCAGCCCCGCGATCGCTTCATGGTTTTGTGTCCCCGTTTCCCAGCGAAAGGGAACCTCCTCCGACGCAGGTTTCACTTTATAAGGGTGCAATCGGGCAAGATGTTCACGCTTGCCATATAGAATGCCGACATGCGGGCCAAAGAATTTGTATGCGGAACAAACTAAAAAGTCACAATCTAGCGTATGCACATTGATGGGACCATGGGGGACGTAGTGAACTGCATCCACAAACACCCAGGCTCCTGCTGCATGGGCAATCCGCACAATTTTAGCAATATCGTTAATGGTGCCAACTGCATTTGAGGCGTATCCAACGGCTACAACCTTCGTCCGCGCCGTAATTTTCTGCTCCAGATCGTCGAGATCTAGCGTGCAATCTTCCCTGTGGATATCCACCATGTGAACAATGACTCCCCGCTCTTCCAGCGCTATCCAGGGAGCCACATTGGCATCATGGTCAAGTCGAGTCACAACAATTTCATCACCGGGTTTTAGTTCCCGCCCGATCGCCCGACTGACGGCAAAGGTGAGGGTTGTCATGTTGGCACCAAACACAACCTCATCGTGATTGCACCCCAAAAAATCCGCAATTGCTTGCCGCGCTGTCGCCATTAGGGCATCCGTCCGCATACTGGTGGCAAATGCCCCATGCAGGTTGGCATTAGAAGTCGTCAGGTAATGGCCGATCGCCTCAATCACGTTCCCTGGCACCTGGGTACCTCCCGGACCATCCAAAAACATCACCGGATGCCCATTCATTGCCTGGGAAAGGGCCGGGAATTGAGCACGAATCCATCCCAGATCAAGGGATTCTGTCATATAGCCTCCTTAGGAATGGAAATTCCATAAGTTCTAGAATTGGGTAGGGGCAGGTGTCCCCTATGTTCGTACATGTGATGATTGGACTGCGAAACCCGCCCCCACAAGTTGAGGCGTTGATTTAAACCGTGATCCTTCATGAATCGCTCTAAGAGGGTGTTTTAAAAGCTAGGGGTTGTGATGTTAAGTACTCAGCGATCCCCCCTAGCCCCCCTTAAAAAGGGGGGAAACAGGCTTGAAGTCCCCTTTTTTAAGGGGAATTTAGGGGGATCTGTACGATTTGCTACTCGCAATAGGACCTTTAAAACATCCTCTAAGACAGAGCGTTTTTCACTCAGGTGCGGTTTGGGAACGGTAAAGCCGGACAGGTCAACACAAACACATCCCGACTGCCAACTTCAGGAGATGAAGCATAAACAGGCGTCGTAAAGTGAAAGAACTGGTGATCGCTAAAGGTTAGCAGTTCACCAGGATTAAGAATTTTCCTGAATATTGGCTCGCGCTTTTGAGTAGCTCCATTATGCGTAGATGGAGGAGTTGATTTATGAGTCGATCTATACAAATGCGTTTCCCCGCCTGCAAGCTTGCTTCGGTTCACGCAAAAGATCCCGACCAGATCTACCCCATCTCGATGAATTCCCTCTGGGGCCGGATTACCCTTTTGCTGGGGATCGGCGGTGATACGAATTTGATGAACTCCAATATCCTTAAACGTTGAGCAAAGCTTGCAGAATTCAAAAAACTCCAGGGCAATTGTTTGGAAATCTTGCAATTGCACCAGTTCATCATCCAATTCTTCATATTCTCTGATTACATCGCCCAATAAAGGATTATAGGCTTTGCTTTGCAGAAACTGAGCGTGGGGAAGCCAAACAAGCTGTTGGTTAGAGATTTCAAACCGAGAGAATTTTCTGAACCGATAGTTATCTTTGATATAGGGGTCAACTGGCAGGTTTTGAAAACCTGGCTCTAGCTTTTCAACATTAACGGAGTTCAGCCTTTCTAAGGCATAACTGGTTGTACAATTAAAGTTTTTCGGATTGAGTAGCGATCGCATAGTAGGGTTCCCTCAAATTCATCCAGTTAACGATTTTTTCACAGGAATTATGTTTCCTAATCCCAGTAATGGAAGGAATTAAAATAATATGAATTACGCCTACCTATTCATCATAGCTTTGGCTTTCGGAATCGTCAGGATTACTCCCCCTGCAACTTGCATTTGTCAAGTGGACATTGGAACTGCTTTAAGCTATTAACCTGGCAATATTTGATCTTGCATTAACTGTAGGGTGCTGTTAGGCATCGCCGTAACGCACCGCTAACCCATCCCTCGGTGCGTTATGCTGTCGCTAACAGCACCCTACCCAATCAAGGCGCAATTCCAAAATATGTATGAACAAAAGCTGCTGGGTTAATAGGTGCAAAAGATTAACTTTCTAAGAGGATGTTTTAAAAGTCCCTGATGGTGTATCAAACCTACCCAGATCCCCCTAAACCCCCTTAAAAAGGGGGACTTTCAAGCCTGTCCCCCCCGTTTCAAGGGCGGCTAGGGGGGCTCTTGAAGTGTCTACCATCACAGCCTATACCTTTTCAAACACCCTCTAAGGCCCAGGTTTCATCCCATCAAATCAATCGCTTAAGTCCAGGCCCGCTCGTACTGGATCGGATTAGGCTTTTCGTGCCCCAATTGTTTTGCCGCCTGGATTGCCCAATAAGGATTACGGAGCAATTCTCTGGCTAGTAAAACGATGTCTGCCTGCCCTGTGCGAATGATGTGGTCTGCCTGTTCGGCAGAGGTAATCAGACCCACGGCTCCAGTTGGGATGCTTGCTTGCTGCCGGATTTGTTCTGCAAACCGGGTCTGATAGCCTGGTCCAGTTGGCACTTTTACGCCCGCGACTGCTCCGCCGGAAGAGCAGTCAATCAGATCAACACCCAGAGATTTGAGTTTGTCACTCAGGGCAATGCTTTGTTCCAGATCCCATCCATCCTCTACCCAGTCTG
>JBAUTA010001216.1:0-3270 GCA_049581985.1 Kovacikia sp. | reverse complement strand
ATGCGGTTCAAGGCAACCAGAACGTGAAGGCACTGGTCTACGTTGCCGGTTTCGCTCCCGAGACGGGTGAATCTGCTGCCACGCTTGCAGGACGTTATCCGGGCAGCACGCTTGCACCGACGCTTGCGCCGCCAGTCGCCCTGCGCGATGGTGGCAAGGATCTTTATATCCAGCAGTCCAAGTTCCACGCTCAGTTTGCGGCGGATGTGCCTGTCGCAGAGGCAAAGCTGATGGCTAGTACCCAGCGACCAATCACGGACGCTGCGCTAAACGAGGCATCTGGCGCACCAGCATGGAAATCCACTCCGTCTTGGTTTATCTATGGCGATCGCGACTTGAACATTCCAGCGGCGGTACACGCGTTCATGGCGAAGCGCGCCAACTCAAAGGAGACGATTGCCGTGGAGGGCGCATCCCATGTAGTGATGATTTCCCATCCCGATGCCGTTGCCACGCTCATCGAACACGCTGCAACCACGAAATAGAGAGGCATTAAGATCATGAGTAAAGTGGATGGAAAAATCGCGCTGGTTACGGGTGGCACTAGCGGCATTGGTCTTGCCACCGCCAAACGCTTGGTCGCTGAAGGTGCCTACGTCTTCATCACGGGTCGTCGCCAGCCTGAATTGGATGCCGCTGTGAAGGACATTGGTAAAAATGTCACAGGTGTGCAGAGCGATGTTTCCAAGCTGGCAGACCTCGATCGTCTGTTCGCCACCATCAAGCAAGAGCAAGGTCACCTGGATGTGATCTTCGCCAATGCGGGTGGTGGCTCAATCGCTCCACTCGGAGCCATCACCGAAGAACACTTTGACAAAACGTTCAATACCAACGTTAAGGGTCTGCTGTTCACCGTGCAGAAAGCGCTACCGCTGCTGCCAGACGGTGCTTCCATCATTCTGAATGCCTCAATTACTTCCATCAAGGGTACTCCAGCCTTCAGTGTTTACAGCGCCACTAAAGCTGCTGTGCGATCGTTTGCCCGTAATTGGATACTTGACCTCAAAGATCGCCAGATCCGGGTGAACGCCATTAGTCCTGGTGTAGTGCCGACTCCTGGTTACGATCACCTGGGATTAAGTGATGAGCAATTACAGGAATTTGTGGACAGTCAAGCCGTCACCATCCCATTGGGACGAGTTGGCACGCCTGATGAAATTGCCAAAGCTGTTGTCTTTCTCGCATCAGACGACAGCAGCTTTGTGAACGGCATTGAGTTATTTGTTGATGGCGGTATGGCACAGATTTGAAGTCTAAAACTTTGGAGTTAACGATGAAACTCGTTTCTGTCAATGTTGGATTGCCCCGCGAAGTGACCTGGAAAGGAAAAACTGTTCGCACTGGAATTTTCAAAGAACCAGTCAACACCAGAGTGATGGTGCGATCGCTCAACTTAGACGGGGACGGACAGGCGGATCTCGCCGTTCATGGTGGCTTAGAGAAAGCTGTTTATGTTTATCCCTTGGAGCATTACGATTACTGGCGCAGTGAATTACCTGATACAGAGTTAACAATGGGTAATTTTGGTGAAAATTTCACCGTTACGGGATTTAAGGAAGAGGAACTGAACATTGGCGATCTCTTCCAAATCGGTGATGTCAAGTTGATGGTGACACAGCCACGGATGCCCTGCTACAAGCTAGGCATTCGGTTTGGGCGACCCGATATGGTGAAACGCTTTCTCGTCAGCCATCGTACCGGGTTTTACTTCTCCGTTCTGCAAGAGGGCGAAGTCGGAACCGGAGACACGTTGGAATTAGTCAGTCAGGATGCTAACAACATCACGGTTGCTGATATCACACAACTGTATACCCGTGATCAGACCGATCCAAAGTTGCTTCACCGCGCCGCTCAATTGGAAGCATTATCTGAAAGCTGGCGTGATTACTTTCAGGAGCAGATTCGTCGTCAGGATAGGGGATAGAGGCGCGTAGGAAGACGCGGAGAAGGAGAGACGACTCGAATTGCAGAACGCATAAAGGTTTAGAAGCAATAGGGCGAACTCTAGCTAAGTCCATCAATCACGGGAATTAGAAGATGGAGCGATTATTAAAGATGCATGCATTGATTGTCGATGATTTTCAAACTGCAACATTTCGCACTGCCGAAATTCCGCGACCGAAACCCACTGCCAACCAGGTTCTCGTGCGAATTAAGGCGAGTGGCGTTAACCCGCTCGACAGCAAAATTCGCACAGGTAAAGCGCCCCATGCCAAACCTGTTCTGCCTGCTGTACTGGGAACTGATCTAGCTGGGGTGATTGAAGCAGTTGGACAAGATGTGACCACCTTCAAAGTCGGTGATGAGGTTTATGGACTGACGGGTGGAGTGGGTGGAATTCAAGGTTCACTGGCTGAATTTGCTGCCGTTGATCCCGATCTGTTGGCAAAAAAGCCAGCTCACTTTAGTATGCGTGAAGCCGCTGCCTTACCCCTGGTATTTTTGACTGCATGGGAGGGGTTGGTCGATCGGGCTAATGTGCGCGATGGTCAGAAGGTTCTTGTACTCGGTGGCTCTGGCGGTGTAGGGCATGTCGCTGTGCAAATTGCTAAAGCGCGTGGTGCTAAAGTCTTTGCGACTGCCTCGACTGCCAAACATGACATGGTGCAACAACTCGGTGCTATGCCAATCGACTACCGCACCACCTCGATCGAGCAGATTGTGCAGACATTTACGGATGGTCGAGGCTTTGATGTGGTCTACGACACGGTTGGGGGTTCCACTTTAGATGATGCATTCAAGGCAGTCTGCAATTACGGTCACGTCGTCAGTAGCTACGGTTGGGGGCAGCATAGCTTGATGACCCTCTCGCGGAAATCTGCGACCTATTCGGGTGTGTTCGTCCTTCTGCCTCTATTGACGGGTGAGGGGCGGGTTCATCATGGTGAGATTCTACGTCAGGCAACGCGCTTGGCAGAAGCGAATCAATTACGTCCAGTGGTTGATCCCCGCCGTTTCAGTTTAGATACGGCCTTGTCTGCCCACGAAGCGGTGGAGCAAGGCACGGCTGTCAGCAAAATCGTGATCGATTTATAACCAGTGCTGTCAAGTTAATTGATTGACAGTGTTATTCAACAGATTGTTGACCATTCATCAAAGGAGAATGTCATGGTTGCTCAAGTAAACTCGCCAGCAGCAGAGATTTTGGAAGTTGCCGATGATCCGCGTCTTTCCAGAGAAGTAAAGGCATTTTTAAAGGTATTGAATTCAGGCGATGGTCCGCCGCTAGAGACCCTGCCGCCCCTTGAAGCGCGTCAGGTACTTGTGGAT
>JBAUTA010001215.1:0-3614 GCA_049581985.1 Kovacikia sp. | reverse complement strand
ACTTAAACCTGGGCGAATTAGATTTTGGTGACGCTCAGGGGGAAGAACTCAACCTGGCGGGCGCAGTCGATCAGGATATGGAAGAACTCATGGGTACGGAGTTTGGACCATCCAGCTTCGATCAGGGTTCTGCCGCCGAGTCTGGCCTGCCTGCCCCCGCGGAACCCCTGGAAATGGCTTCCAGCTTTGACGGAGAACTAGATCAGCTAATGGCTGAGGATGGGGCTGCGATCGCGGCAGGAGAGGGGGGGGGCGATCAGGAAAATCCGCTCTTATCCTCCGAAGATGGGCCCACTGCCACCTCCCTTCCTGGATTCGATGCTGCCGATATCGCTTCTCTGGACCTGGACTTTGGCGATGCCGAGCTTAGCTTTGATGAGGTGAGCGACCATCAGTTAGAAGAACTTACCCCAGAGACCTCTGACCTGGAGTCCGATCCCTTTGGTTTTGGTGCGGATGATTTAGAAGAAACGTCTGCTGGGGGCATGGAATTGAGTCAGGAGTTGTTTGGGCTAGAGGAATCGGAAGGAGAGTTTGACTTTATTGGACTTTCTAGTTTGGAGGGAGTGGAAACAGCGGAGAATGAAGCTGAGCAGGCAGCTAATGTCGATGATCTTCCCTGGGACGCTGCCTTTTCCTCAGCGCAGCCTGATGCAATGGCTACGCCCTCAGAGTTCAGCGATTTAGACGATCTGCTGTTAGAGTCCGATCCCACCTCCGGGCTCAACCAGTCTGCGGATTTCGACAGCTTAATGGAGGAGCAACCTGCCTCAGGCGAGATCGATGAACTCGCTGATCTGGACAGCTTCCTGGAGGCGGCCCCTGCTGCCGCAACCAATGATTTTGGAGATTTGGACAGCCTGCTGGACCAAACCCCTCCAACCGAAATGGATGCTTTCCCCGAGCTAGAAGAAATCGCTGGCGAAGAACCCTCTGCCGAAAACGGATTTGCGGATCTGGAAAATCTTTTGGATGAAACGCCATCCCCAGGTTTACCCCTTGCCTCTGCCAGCAGTCTACTGGAACCCAATGGCATCTCTAGAGCTTCCGATAGGGGAGATTTTGCGGATCTAGAAGCCTTACTCCAAGACGATGCAGGTGAGTCAGTTCCTGATCCGCCTCAAGCGATGGATGCCTCAGCCGAAGACTCTGAGTTTGACGAATTGGACGATTTGCTAAAAGATGCCGAGGAAAAAATCGGTGGCCCTTCTAGCATGATGGCGGCTCGCGGACTTCCAGCTCAGAACCGGCGGACTACCCGTCCAGGGCGAGTCTTTAGCGAACAGACGATGCGAGTTCCCGTGAAGCATCTAGATAACCTCAGCAATCTGGTAGGAGAGCTGGTGGTCAATCGAAATAGCCTGGAGCAAGACCAGGAACGCCTGCGCCAGTCTCTCGATAATTTACTCTATCAGGTACAGCAGCTCAGCGATGTGGGTCAACGAATGCAAGACCTGTATGAGCGATCGCTGCTCGAAAGCTCCCTCCTCGCCAGTCGTCAGAGCTATCGCCAGGGGTCCAGTCTGTTCCGTGAGAGCAGCAGCACTTCGACCCAAACAACGGGTAGCTCGGCGGTAGAATACGACCCTCTGGAAATGGATCGATTTACCGGCTTCCATAGTCTCTCCCAGGAAATGATTGAGCTGATCGTGCGTGTGCGGGAGTCTGCCTCTGACATTGAATTTATTGTCGATGAGACAGATCAGGTAACGCGCATGTTCCGTCAGGTCACAACCCAGCTTCAAGAAGGGCTGACCCGTTCTCGCATGGTGCCTTTTGCCCAAACCGCCGATCGGCTTCCCCGGGCGGTGCGAGATATTGCCATGAAGGTTGGCAAGCAGGCAGAGTTGCAGATTGAGGGACGAGAAACCCTGATTGACAAGATGATTCTGGAGCAACTCTATGACCCCATGACTCATCTGGTAAACAATGCCATTACCCATGGGATTGAATCACCCGATGTGCGGCGGGCGGCGGGAAAATCTCCTGTCGGTAAAATTATTGTTCGTGCCTTTCACCAGGGGAACCAGACGATTATCTCGTTTTCCGATGATGGGGCCGGGATTGATGTCGAAGGCGTAAAAGCAAAGGCAATTGAAAAAGGAGTCATTTCCCCGGCTGAATCCCGTCGTATGTCGCGGCTAGATGTTTATGATTTGTTGTTCCAACCTGGATTTACGACCAAAGATCAGGCAGATGACTACGCCGGACGTGGCGTGGGAATGGACGTGGTTCGCACCAGTCTGAGCGAGATCCGGGGCGTTATTAATACCGACTCAACCCAGGGCAGGGGCACCACTTTTACGATTCGCCTGCCCCTAACGCTGAGTATTTCTAAAGCACTCTGCTGCATTAGCGATCGCGCCCGCATTGCCTTCCCCATGGATGGGGTGGAGGATATGCTGGATGTTCCTAAGGACCGGATTCAGACTAATGCTGAAGGACAGCCCTGCCTGCCCTGGCGTGACTCCCTCCTGCCGCTTCGACCCTTGAACGATTTACTAGGCTATAACCGTCATCTCAGTCGGGGTAACGTCTATGGTGGCAACCAGGAAGAAGATATCGCTTCGGTCGTAGTTCTCCGCAGTGCCGGAAACTTCCTGGCGCTTCAGGTCGATCAGGTATTGGGCGAACAGGAAATCGTGATTAAGCAACTGGAAGGCCCCATTCCTAAACCCGTGGGCGTAGCAGGGGCAACCGTTCTGGGGGATGGTCGGATTATGCCGATCGCCGATGTGTTGGAACTGATCGATCTGGCGATGGGTCGGATTCGCAAAGATGTTGGGGGTTCACTCTGGGAACAAGGGTCTACGACGATCGTTCAGGAGCCTCCAGTTACCAAGACCGAACCAACCGTTCTTATCGTGGACGACTCGATCACGGTTCGCGAACTGCTTTCGATGACTTTCAACAAAGTCGGTTATCGGGTCGAACAGGCCCGGGATGGTCAGGAAGCCTGGGAAAAACTGCGCGCTGGATTGCCCTGCGATATCGTCTTCTGCGATATCGAGATGCCCAGAATGGACGGCTTGGAATTGCTTTCCCGTATCCAAAAAGATGTCAACCTGAGCCATCTACCGATCGCGATGTTGACCTCCCGGGGGGCCGATCGCCATCGCCAAATGGCATCTACCTTAGGAGCCAGCGGTTACTTCACTAAACCCTATTTAGAGGAGGCCTTACTGGATGCGGCCCAGCGCATGCTGAAAGGGGAAAAACTTCTTTGAGGCAATCCTAAGGCAATTTCCACCCAAGAAACTACCCGGCAGCGGAGGCAGCTTGCCCGCGTCGCCAGCGGGACGCTCACACTGCGAAATATAGCCGTAACCCGATTGGTTAGAAAGGGGTGCAGGGGTGGAACCTCTGGCTGGGGGCAACGCCCCCACTCCCCCTTTAATCCTCTGTCCTAATCAAACTGGCGATAGCTATAGTTTTGGGCGTGAAGGAGTCCGCGGCGGGATGTCTCAAGCCGAATGGCGGGATATTTTTGCTTCGGAATACTGCCCCTAACTCCCTGCCCCTTAGTCCCTAACTCCTGAATCCTATGCTTAATGATCTCCGCTGGTTTGCCCCCCTGTCTCAACCGATTCTGGAAGCCCTAGAGGTGCATAAGG
>JBAUTA010001214.1:0-1531 GCA_049581985.1 Kovacikia sp. | reverse complement strand
ACCTAATATCAATTCATGCGATCGGACTATTAGTATAGCTCGCTCTAATAATTCACAAAAGTCTGAAGTTCGTACTGATGGGACTTTGCTAAAAGATGGAAAACCATTTTTCCCTTTTGGCTTTTATCATGTTTCTTGGGCTTCAACAGTGGGCGATCGCACTAAACATCTGCGGGAAATTGCTGCTGGCGGGTTTAATACAATTCATGCATCTTTCAAAAGATATGAGAAATTTGACGAATATGAAGATTTTCTCAATGAAGCTGAACGATTAGGTATTTATGTATTGACTGAATTTGAACTTACACCCACTGTCGATCCTATTAAGGTTGTACAAAAATTTAAAGATAAATTAGCAATTCTTGGCTGGAGTATCGCTGATGATGTCGATAGTTATAAGGATGGTTTTACCCCAAATCAAATAGCAGATTTACATTGTAAATTCAAGAAAGCAGATTCTAGTCACATAACTTATATCAGTGGGAGTAAGGATAACCGAATCGCTAAATTCATAAATTCAGCGGAAGCTATCGGGGTTCAAGCTTACCCTGTGGGAGAAAAGTATCCTTTAAATTGGGTTAAGCATATCATTTCTATTGTTCGCAATGCTGCTCCGCCAAATCGCTTAATTATCGGTAACATCCAGGCTTTTCAATGGGGTATTGAGGGTGCAGTGATGCCAACATTTGCAGAAGTAAGGAACATGACTTACCAAGCGCTATTAGCGGGCGCAGAAGGCGTTATCTACTATACCTACTTCGATGATGGTTGGAGTTTGTGGGAACATCCACACTTGTGGAATGGTTTGAAATCTTTAGTGCCTGAAATTAACGCCATTGCTCCGATATTATTAGAGGGAAATTTAAAGAGGATCGATCTGGGTGAAAATATATCTGCCGGTATTTGGGTGAGTAAAAATCGGGGGTTAGCAGCTATAGTTAACACCTCTTTCGACCTATCAAAAAAGGTGACAATTGAACTTCCTAACGGGTTTAGTAAGGCGCAATCAAAATTCAGTGTTCGTTCTTCCAGCATGTTCGTCAAAAATGGCAATCTTCATGATTCCATCAAACCTTTAGAAGTGAAAATCTATGAACTAAAAGCTTGAGAAATACGACTGATATACTTAACACAAGTGTGGCAGGTTATGAATACATGAAGGTCATTGTCGCTCTTGAATATAGGTTCGAGCGCACGCCAGATGGAAAAGTGTGGACGCAAACAACCTTCCCCTACGCTTTTTGGATGCGCTACCTAGAAGTGTTCGATCTCGTGACCGTGCTAGCCCGTGTCCTCGACGTGCCTGGCGTCCCTTCGAATTGGCAACGCGCTGACGGCGAAGCAGTTTCCTTTGCGGCTGTGCCATACTACATTGGCCCTTGGCAATATCTTCTCAAAGCTTGGGCGGTTCGGCAAGCTGCCCAAAATTCAGTAGGACATAGGGATGCTGTGATTCTCAGAGTCAGCGGTCAGATTGCTTCGTGCCTCAAGCCAATGTTATTCCGTACAGGCCATCCGTATGGTGTAGAGG
>JBAUTA010001213.1:0-2386 GCA_049581985.1 Kovacikia sp. | reverse complement strand
GAGATGAGCTGGACGGCAGTCCCGGCTGGAAAGCTCTGCAGGATGGCGGAGAGATGTCCCAGTTGCTGATCCAGGCGATCGCTCAATCTGTCCCTCGCTTCCGGGGTTTTCTTTGTCAGCAGCGTTCTGCGGCGATAGTCCTCTAGCTGCCGCTGCAGTTGGCTGAAATTCTGACTGGCTCGTTCTTCCGCCAGGATTCGAGCCTGGTCAATGTTATGGGCATCGACCGATCGCACCGACTCCATCCCCAGCGTCTCTCGCACGGCATTGATCACCTGCAGTTGCGTCAAGGGCTTGACGGGAATCTTGGCATCCACTACTTCCAGATAAACGGGTCCCGTGAACTCATTGCGCATGCCGCTGTCGTCAGGAATCACCTCCATGCGAGCGATCGTGCGAGCATCCAGATCCAGTTGCTCCGCTGCTAGCACGTTTTCGCCCATGGCCTGCTTCTGCGCGATCAGATCCTGGGTTTCGGATTCAATCAGGCCGTAAAGCTCTTCTTGTTCATCAATGGGCAACAGGGGAATCCGCCCTGTGACGCGGCTGATCAGCTCAATCTCTGAACTACCCTGCAAGTTCTCCGAAGGGTATGAGAGCTTGGCTTGCAGTTCGGGATCCTCTTCCAAAATCTCTGTGATCACTGCTTCACCGTAGACATTCATGAAGTCCACAACATTCGTCACCGAGAGGTCTGAATCTCGGGAGGCGGTGGTATTGGCATTGAGGGATGCCATTTTCTTTGCCAGCAACGCACCCAGGCGCTTCTCTGCAGGCAGGTCAGCCATCAACAGGGTAAAGCGAGGTTCAACCACCTGACCGAATCGATTGGCCCGACCCAGCATCTGCAACACCTGGTTAATGTCGCGCTCTGCCTGGGCCACAATCATGTGGCGGGGGCGATGGTCCGCGAACTTCTCCAAGACATGGAGCGAAATGCCAGTGGAGCCGGAGCAGTTGAGTAGAACTGAATTCTGTGAACAAAGGTATTGAAAGGTATCAAACCAGCAATAGTCAGTGATGAACGTAAATAGTATCTTAAAATGAAATTGAGTAGAAATACTTAAATCCTTTGTGGAGGCAGCGTTTTCACTTCGAGGTTTTGCCGACAGGATCTTCGCTTCAATTTTAGAAAAAAGGAGCTTGTTTAGCGTTGAACCCAATGCTGTTTTCGCCCAAGTCACCGCAAATGCTGGGGATAAGCTTGTTTTATTCACAACCTTGAACTTGCAACCCTTGCTTTTGCATTGAACAGAAGGAGGGGTTCGTATGAGTTCTGATAGTCTATATGCGGAATTAGGTCTTGATTTTCAGCCCGAGGAACGGCGTATGTTCCTGGAGGAATTTGCCGATGTGGTGGGTTCCTATAAAACGTCTTTGGGATCTGAAGGGGGGACAGAAGAAGGAGATGTTCGCCTAAAAAACTTATCAAAAGAGCTTCAGGAAGAGACAGTTCATTTTGTACCCCAGCTTCCCGTCGAACCGTTGACCCGAAAAGTATTTACTGACCTCGGTTTGAAGCCATCGGCTAATGTAGACAAGCTTTTCAAACAATGGAATTTCTACTCAGTTAAATTCCCCATCCATTTGCATCCCAAGGGGGAAGGGTGGAGCTTTAACCGTCTGGAATGCATTGTCGAGTTTTCTTCTGGGCAACCGTCTGCTAAATTGCCTGTTGCCTACCAGATTTTCCCGGATGCGATCTGGGAAGAAGTGTTGAACGTCTCGCTGGAGTTAAGGGTGGTTGTGGATGAATCCCTTAAATTCAAACTCGATCCAGGCCAAGCAGAGATCCTGTCCAAACTTCCGGCTGCGATTAAAACAGAGGTTGCTCTAGCAAGTGGGGCAAAAGCCATTTTGGGTCCCTTCGATCATCGAATTCTCAAGTCGAAGGTCTTTACCAGTGGATGTGGGGATGTAAAGGTTCGCTGGGATCTCAAGGGCGAGGGGCAGATTCTGCAGAAAGACCCGAGTCTGGGAGTTATCTTGCAAGTTCCCAAGACGGTTTCCCGGGTTGATGCCATTGGGGTTATGGCTGCGTACCGCACGTTCGATTTCTGGAATACAGACCTGTCTTATGTGATGCAGTTTCTTTCGGAACGAACCCAGAACTTCATGAAACTCGGGGCACCAGCGAAACCTGATCCGCAATCGTGGGATGACATCACCGCAGGGGTCTGAAACCAAAGGAGGATGAGCATGGAAACAAGGGAATTGGAAACAAGGGAATGTGATTCGTTTGAACTGGAGATACGGTTTGATAATTCGATCAAAGCTGTATGGACTGCTTGTAACGATAGTTCAGAACCTGAGCCTGCTGAAAGTAAAATTGATGATGACTTATATCTACGAGAAGACATTGAGAGAAGACTGAAGTACCTTAGAG
>JBAUTA010001212.1:0-2371 GCA_049581985.1 Kovacikia sp. | reverse complement strand
GAATCGTCCACTGCAAATTCAGCCGCAAAATCTCAACAAACAGCCGTCCAGCCAGTTTCCCCGCAGTTGATTCATGTGGGCCTGTTGGTTCCATATCACGCAACTCCCCATCAATCAATTCATAGCGTGGGTCATTCCCGTACTGGCTCAAAAATTCTTCAAAAGAGAGCAGCTTAGGCAGCGTAGAGGTCATCTGTCATCTCCTGAATTCAATTAAGAGGTACTAACCATTGTGGCTTACTTCCAGAATCTCAGTGTATTCAAACTCATTGGGACTCGATCGCAATAGCGGATACTGCTCACCCCCCAGCGAAATTGCATCCGCTTCCACATCCGGTTTCGGCGAATTGTAGACCAGCACATATTGCCTGCCAATGTAGTCCGCCATTTCCTCCGCCACCTCACCGCGCCATTGCGTCTTGCTCACCAACACCACCAGTTGATTCGCCAATGTGGGAAGCGATCGCGCCACCTGCCGCCGATAGGCTTCATCCAGGCTGCCAAAGGGCGAATCCATCACCATCGGGTAATTGCCCCCATCGGCTGGCATCAGCCATGTGCTCTGCCGATCCTTACGGCTCCAGTCGCGTACCCGGTCAATAATTGCCCCAATAAACGACAAACTCAACACTTGATTTTCCCCCGTTGAAGCGGGTACCAGTCGTTCCTGCCCCGTCGTCGTTTCCACCAGGTTTAGTTCATACTTCTCCGTTAGACGCGGGATATAGGGCACCACCACAATCCGCTGAAAAATCTCCTTCACCCGCCGTTCCAGATCACTACGAAACACCAGATCGACATTGGTCTGCACTTGTTTAAGACGGGCGATCGCATCCTCGGTCGCTGCTATTCGTCGCTGCGTTTGAGCCTGTCGTGCCTCCGTTGCCTGATGTTTCTCAATTTGTCGCCGCAACTCCTCAACCTGCTTTTCTCGGTCTTTCACCTTTTGGTTGCTTTCCCCCTGCTCCCGGTTGAGGGATTGGATCTTGGCATCAATCTCCTCGTGCCGTTTCTCCAGGTTGCGGATATCCTCACTGGGGCTACTGCGAAGCTGATCCCGAATGGTATCTAGTTCGGTTTCAATCCGCGACAGGTTCTGGCGCATATCGCCCATCTTCCGTTGCTCTTCATCCACCGTCTTCCAAAACACAGGCACCTGGCGATCGATCGCCTCCATTTGCGCCCCCATGCGGATCACCGTTTCCTCCACATCCGCCAGCCCCGCTCGCTCTAAATAGGACTGCACTTGATGGTAGTGGGGACTCCCTTCCTCCAACGCCATTCCACAAATACAGCGCTGGCGCTCCAGCAAATCCACCACAAACTGCTGCTTAATGTCTGCGGGCAACTCGCCCCGCTGGCGCAAATCTTTTTCCAGTTCTCGAAATTGGGCGATCGCCTCCGTTAACAACACCGTATACCCCTGAGTCGAAATCGCCGACTTCAGCCGTACCCGGCTCTGATCCAAGGCATCTCGCAGCCCCTGTCGCTGGTTTTCCAAATCATCCCGCCGCTTCTGCACCTCTCGAACCGCCTCAAATTCTCGCAGGGTGTTGGCCACTTCCTGGCGCAACACTTTGTGGTGCTCGACCTCCGATTCAATCTCAACCTGGCGCTGGGTAATCTGCTCTAACTCTACCTCCAGTTTTTGTTTTTGCTGCACCAGCTTTTGAGTCTCCGGATCGCCATAGCGTTCCAGTTCTTTCTCCAGGGTTTTGCAGGTTTCCCCCAGATGGCGAATCGAACGGCTCAATACCTCCACCCCTAACAATGCCTTCGTCGCTTCTGCAATTTCCGCCTTCTTATTTGAGCGCACAATTTGCTCAATCCGCTCCCCATCAAAGAAGAAATATTGATGCAAACTCACGGGCAAAATCCGCCCAATCACATCCTCCAAATGCTTATCTGAAATCAGCCAGCGCCCATCTTCCCCGGCATATTTCAACGACAGTTCACTTTTGCCGTGGGTAATCTCTGTTGCATTGCGATAGGCACGACAGGTGCGGCGCATCCGATACTGGGTCGCGCCATGCTCACAGGCCAATTCCACCCAACACTCCACCGGAGCACCTACCCCCGCCTCTGCCAGCGCTCGCTTATTTACCAACTGATCCGGTGATGCAAAGGCTGCTGTCGTTTTTTCATACAGCACCCACGTAAAGGCATTCAACAACCCGGTTTTACCTGCCCCGTTATTACCATGAATTACCGTCACTTTATGATTGGCACTAGCCGCTAACACCAGCTCTGGAGTGGTGCCATAAAACTGACGAAAATTGTGCAACTGAATCGACAGTAACCTCATTGCACTTCCTCTTTGATGATCCGCAGAATATCGTCGTTGATACCGCGAGGCTGCTTCGTATGCAGC
>JBAUTA010001211.1:0-1669 GCA_049581985.1 Kovacikia sp. | reverse complement strand
GAGTTAGACGTCAAAGTTGGCGATCAGGTCCTTTATTCTAAATACGCTGGCACAGAAATCAAACTAGGCGATGAAGAATATATCTTGCTTGCCGAAAAAGATATATTAGCGATTGTTGCCTAGGCGATCGGATCTCAGTTTTAGATCCGCAGGTTAGATCTGTAGGGCAATGCATTTGGGCGATGATTCTTCGCTATCTTCGTTTTACCCTCTTCCCAGGGGTATTTACCAAATGCTGCGCTCCTCTCAAAATTGCTTAAGACCAGGGCTGAGAGCATCACCGTTCACGAACATGGGTTCACGAACATGTTGTGTGTGTTGGAACGCAGAATGGATTTTTGGTAGAGGCGGTTGCCCTTTTTGAGAGCCGCGCGGATCAACGGATTTCCCTCAACCGAGATCCGGGCGCACCGAGAATACTTCTACCTGGAGCGATGACCAAATTCAAGCTGGGTTATTGCAGTATTTTGGTAAACTAAGTCAAGCATTGTTGACAGATGGGGAACGGATGGAATAGCTCAATTGGCGGAGTGCTGAATCATTAGCGAAGAGATCAGACTATCATCAGATACATGAACTGAATTGATAATAGGGAGTACCATTTGTATAGATTCTTAATCACAATCAAAAAATATGGATCTGTTCGCTAAATTGACGCATAAAATTAATGACAACAATCAGTTTTTGGGAATTTAGAAATGGCAGCGGCAACTGGAAGAACTGTGAGAACTACAATCGTTAAACAAGATAAGGTTGACCAGGCAGCGACATTCTTAAATGAGCTACCAGAGAAGCCCAAAGAGGATTTGTCTCTGCGTGAAGCAGTGGGACACTTGAAGGACTCTATCAGAGACGCTCTAAGTAAGGGTTATAGCTATGCTGACCTGGCAAAATTGTTGACCGAACAGGGGATCAAAATCAGTGCTCTGACACTGAAAAACTATGTCCCTTCAGGTAAGCGATCGGCTACGAAAACTCGCACGCGTAGACCCAGAAAGGCCAAAATTGAAGGCTTAGAGGATTCTTCATCTTCTACGGCAGAGCTAGAATCGCCCGCCCGGAGAACCCGCCGAAGACCCAACCCAGCCTCGGTAGAGGCTGAAATGAGTTTAGAATCCTCCTCAACTGAGACGGAATCTGAACCCAGGAGATCGACCAGAGGACGGGCTAAATCGGCGACAGCTGCCAAATCAAGAAGCGGCAGCAGAACAAGGGCGAAGCAAAATGCGGTAGATGCTGCTTCCGACTCTGTGGCCAAAGCTCCTACCAGAAGCAGACGCAAGAGAACGAGCGCTTGATTTCAGTAAATTAATTTCCCTGCAACGGCCTCATCAGACGCTTCCATCTCCATTAATGAGGATTAGCAAAGTTGAGTGTTGGATCGTTTGCCCAGTTCATCCTAATTCAACGGTAGCCCAGTGTTATTCGTTGCCTTAACTCAGAAAATCTTTTTCTGGTAATAGGGTGCGAATCTGGGAAGTCCTATGAAACTGGATAGGTGGAAACTTTCTTATATCTGGGATAAGGCTCCTGATGAGCCAATCGGTATAATGGCGATCGGTGTCATTTCTGTCTTCTATTTAGACTCCTGCAAGGGAGTTTTCTAGATATCGGTTCCCCGTTTTCTGCTAGAGATCGGTTTTTGCCATTATGTAACTGTAGGAATAAT
>JBAUTA010001210.1:0-2901 GCA_049581985.1 Kovacikia sp. | reverse complement strand
AAACCGACTGAAACGGTGAACAGGGCTGTTCCCAACACATAAACTGAACCAAGCAAAATGGCGCTGTAAAGCAGATTGACCAGGGTGCTTTGGTCTGGTCCAGGGCCAAAGAGGCTAAGAAAGGGAGCTGTTGAGATATAGACTAACGGAGGAATTTTTGAGGACAATTGCCACAGGCTGATCCACCAGTCAGAGGAAAACCACTGCGGCGTCTGAAATGCGCGCCAGTAGTTCAGGGCTCCGGTTAAATATTCCGCCTGGTCCCAACTGGGTGTGTAGTGGTCGAGGGCGAACCAGATGCGATCGCCCACTGCCTGCACTACCCACAAAATTCCTAAAATAGGCAG
The DNA here is from genome assembly GCA_049581985.1 of Kovacikia sp. GTDB lineage: Bacteria > Cyanobacteriota > Cyanobacteriia > Leptolyngbyales > Leptolyngbyaceae > Kovacikia. The sequence goes on along the minus strand of JBAUTA010001210.1, from coordinate 2,554 downwards.
ACCCCTTAACCACGGGTGCCAATACTTACTATTCACCAATGCAGTCCGACTACCTCAATCGCTTTCTCATCTTGACATGGGGAATTCCCGCTTCCTCAAATACAGCCCCCTCTGGCTCAAACCCAAGCTTTTGGTAAAAGTTTTTCACCAGCTCCTGGGCATTAATCTGAACCATGGATACGTTTGCCGTTTCTAGAAGTTCGATCGCTTTCTCCATTATTTTTTTGCCAATGCCTAGCCCCCTCGCTTCCTCAAGAACTGCAACCCGCTCAACCTTCGCGGTTGTGGGTTCGAGCATGCGAATTCGAGCGGTTCCCACGGGAGCCCCCTGCCAGTAGGCTAAGAGATGCTGGGATTCCTCCTCCTGATCGTCAAATTCCAACTCTGGGGCAACTCCCTGCTCAATTTGAAAGACTCGATATCTGATTTTATAGACTTCAGCCATTTCTGAGGCGTGCCTTGCAACTTTAATCACCAGTCTGTTCATCATCTAGTACAACAAAAATAAAGTTTTGAAAGGGGTGAAGGGTGGAGCCTCTACTTGGGAGCTTCGCCCCCAACCCCCTGCTGCAAAATTTATGATTTGCAACACTAGAGTGTTAAACCATGAAGGATGGGTGTTTTGCGATCGGCATTCCGCCCGAACAAGGGAAAAATGAGAAAATATTTGGAGAACAATATCTACCAATTCCAGCAATTAACCTGGCCGCAACGAGACTGAAAAAGGTCACCGAAATTTTGGGCCGATAGAACTATAGCGAATTGGGAGTAGGGCAGAACCCTTTGTCTGGGGGCATTGCCTCCAGTTCCCTTGCTTTCCATTAATGACGCCTACCTACTTAATCAGTCAAATTGGAGAAACCGGCCCTTCCAGGGGGTACTTTTTTGGAAAGCGCCTATGGTCAAAAGGTGGGGCATAGTGCATCTTATACGAGGAAGAGACATTGGCGGAAGAACGTGCGTTTTGGTTGGCCTGGTCGCAAATCAATGGCATTGGTCCAATTTTGCTCAAGCGATTGCAAAAATCCTTTGGCACTCTGGCTCATGCTTGGGAAGCCAGTTCCACAGACCTATTAGAAATTGATGGGTTAGGTTTCCAGACGGCAGAAATCATCGTAGCAGAGCGGCGGCAACTTCATCCTGAGCAATTGCTGCAACAGCATGAGCAAGAGAACCCCAGCTTCTGGACTCCGGCTGATCCGGAATATCCTCAACTGCTCCTGGAAATCCCCGATTCACCTTCTGTTCTGTATTACCAGGGTAAGGTGGAGCATCGGGAGAATCAGGGATTGGTGCCCATGGTGGCGATCGTGGGCACCCGCTCTCCCTCCGACTATGGCAAACGGTGGACTCGCCGGATAACGACTGCCCTTGCCCAGAATGGTTTCACCATTGTTTCGGGATTGGCAGAAGGCATTGACACCGAAGCGCACCGGAGTTGCCTGGATATGGAAGGACGAACCCTGGCCGTAGTAGGAACGGGGGTAGACATGGTTTATCCCTGGTCTAACCGGGGGATCTATCAACAAGTTGTTACCCATGGGCTGGTTTTGAGCGAGTACCCTGCGGGCACCCAGCCCGATCGCACCCATTTCCCCCGTCGCAACCGCATTATCGCCGGGCTGTGCCGTGCCGTTCTGGTCATGGAAGCTCCCAAAAAATCGGGGGCTTTGATTACTGCCTACTTTGCTAATGACTATGGGCGGGACGTTTACATCCTGCCGGGTAGTTTAGATAATCCAAAGGCGATCGGCTGTTTGCATCTCTGGAGCAAGGGAGCCCAGCCCATTTTAAGCGAATCTCACTTGCTGGAAATGTTAGGCACAATGCCGCAAATGCATACCCCAACCCGACCTACCCAAACCCAGTTGCCGCTCAACCTGGGACCTGACCTGGAAAAGGTTTTACAAACAATTACCGAACTTTCCCAGGGCCAAATTGGGGAATCCGTCCCCTTCGATTTGATTGTCCAAAAGTCGGAACTCCTGGCAGGAAATGTTTCCGCTGCCCTACTCCAGTTAGAACTGATGGAATTAGTCTCCCAGCAGCCCGGAATGCGCTACCAACGGTGTTGAATCTAGGCTTTCTGGGTAGTTCTACGGTTTAGTTTGTTGGAGAATGTTCTTGGCGATCGTCGCCTCAACTGGCATTACAGAAAGACGATTGCCCTGCCGAATCACCATTAACTCCTCTGGGCTGAACTGCTGACGCAGGGCATCCAGCGACAGAATTTCGGGAAAGGCTGCAACAAACTCCACTTCTACGGTTCGCCAGCGGGGATTGTCCTGGGGCGATTTAGGGTCGTAATACTTGCTCTTGGTATCAAATTGGCTGGGGTCCACAATATCGGGTTTAGAAACTTTCATCAGCCCAACAATGCCGGGTGGGGTGGTGTTGGAATGATAAAAGAACACCAGATCGCCCGATTGCATCGATCGCAAAAAATTTCGTGCCTGGTAATTTCGGACGCCATCCCAAATGGTGGTGCGATCTCGCTCCAGATCAGCAATGCCATAGACATCAGGTTCGGACTTCATCAACCAGTAATTCATGC
>JBAUTA010001209.1:0-4017 GCA_049581985.1 Kovacikia sp. | reverse complement strand
CCTCAAAACCGGAGGGTGATCGCCAGCGGATTATGGATATTTCAAGGGCCAGGGCGATTGGATTTGAACCCCAAATCTCCCTGGCGCAGGGGGTCAAAGAGGTGATGCAGTGGTATCGAGAGAATCGCCATCAAACCGGAAAACGGTTTGATGTTTTTGTCTAGCATCGGGGCAGGGTCGGGGAATTTGAGCGGGTTCTGACTCGATTGAACGCTATCCCCCATTACCCATTGCCATCCCCTGTTTCCCTAACCCAAGCTCCTGGTCAAGTTCACTTTCCCCGCGATCGCCCATGCCATTAGAAATTCACAAAACCAAACTAGACGGCATCCTCCGGATTACTCCACCCACTATTTTTGAAGATTTTCGGGGCACCTACGTTGAAACCTACAACGAGCACCTTTATCAGGAAGCGGGTATCACTGTTAAGTTTGTACAGGATGATATTTCCGTTTCCTCAAAGCATGTTTTGCGCGGGATTCACGGCGATCGTGAAACCTGGAAACTGATTTCCTGTCTGCACGGGAAGTTTTATCTGGTCGTTGTCAATTGGGACGAGCATTCTCCCCAGTTTGGCAAGTGGGAGTCGTTCGTTTTGTCGGAGCAAAACCGTCAACAGGTGTTAATTCCACCCCAATTTGGGAACGGGCACCTCGTTTTGAGTGAGCAAGCAATTTTCCACTATAAACAGTCCACCTATTACAACCGGGCAGGTCAATTTACCCTGGTCTGGAACGATCCCAAGTTGAATATCTGGTGGCCCATCAAGCAACCAATTCTTTCTCAGCGGGATGAAGGAGGCGAATAAAGGAGGCGAAAAAGGATAGGCAGCAGGACTCCACCTTACCAGGCTTGAGCCCTTCACTCCTCGCTCATGCGCTGCCACCAGCGATTCAGGGGAAAATAAATAACGGGTGCCCAGAGGCTACTCAGAATAGCGGAGCTAAGCGCAATCAACTGATGATATTTCCAGATTTCCACCAGGGAGCGATCGCCCTGAAACTGAATCGTATATTGAATTGCCATCACAGTTTCAGCTACAACCGCCATCCCAAAGGCAATCAGCGCAATGGAAATAAAATCTTCCTGAACGTAACGCTCCTTCCGCAGCCGTGCCGTCAATACGCCAACCATCATCAGGCTCAGCACATGGGTTGGGGTTGGGGAAGTCATGCCATCCTGAATTAGGCCCAAAACCAATCCTGCTAATGCCCCCTGAAACATAGAGCGCTTGACACTCCAGGCAACCACCCAAATCAGCAACCAATTAGGACCAATTCCCGCCACTTCCATACCTGGAAACCGGGTAGGCAGGATCAGCAAACAAACCAGAAGTGAACCAACCGTAACGGCACAATTGATCAGAATTCGGGAAAGCGGACTTTCTTGCCAGGGTGGGCCGAGGCTTTCGCTTTTCATAGTTGGCGATCGGGCTTCTGGTTGGGCGAGAGCGTCGGCTTTGCTTCCATCGAATGCGGAGCGATGACTGCCCACTCTAGAAAACTAACGGGAGCAGAAAGCTCAATCACGGCCTCAGGAGCCGGACTCTTGTTTAAATCGACAGACTCTACCCGCCCGACTGGCAGACCCGTAGGAAATAATTGACTGAGAGCTGAAGTCGATACCACATCTCCCCGACGCACATCCGGAACTTTGTCAAAAAACTCCATCACTGCCCGGTTTGTAGACTGCCCCCGGATATAGCCCATATAGCGACTGCGGCTAATCGTCACCCCAACCCGACTGGAGGGATCACTCAGCAACAACACCCGGCTGGTATTAGGGGTGACGCTAATCACCCGACCTACCACCCCGCCCGGAGCCATGACGACATAACCAACTTGCACGCCCTCCTGACTACCCCGTCCCAGAATAACTTGCTGCCACCAGTGATCCGCACTTCGCCCAACGATAGGAGCTGGAATTCCAGATTTCTGGGTTTCAGAGACATAGCCAAGTAGCTCCCGCAACCGCTGATTCTGACTTTCCATCTCTGTCAAGCGTTGCTGCAACTCTTGCGTTTGGGCATTTTCCAGCACCGTCTTCTGCACAGAACCGGATTGAAAAGGACGGGTCAGGAGCGCATACAACTCAAACACGAACGCTGCATTAGTTTGGCGAATCAGAAACGCCACAGCAATCGCAAGGGTCACAAGAACAGTTTGGATTCGATGCCGGTCCCACCAGCGACGCAGCGTAAACATTGAGGAGAATTATGAGATTGGGCTTTGGGACAAAAGAGAAGAACCTAGAAATTGCGAGAACGACCGCTGAACACCCGTTCTAATTGTTTAAAGTTTTCCAAAACGCGTCCGGTGCCCAAAACAACGCAACTTAACGGATCAGCGGCGACATGAACCACGATCCCAGTTTCATGACTAATCAGGGTATCAATCCCCTTCAGTAAAGCACCACCCCCTGCCAGCATAATACCGCGATCGATAATGTCAGCCGCCAACTCAGGTGGAGTGCGCTCTAACGTGCGCTTAACTGCATCAATAATGACAGATAAAGGCTCAGACATACTCTCACGAATTTCTGGCGCTTTGACTGCCACTGTCCGAGGCAGACCCGAAAGTAGATGCAAGCCGCGAACTTCCATCATCGTGTCATCATCAACGGGATAGGCAGAGCCAATGGAAATCTTAATTTCTTCGGCGGTGCGCTCACCAATGACCAGATTATGAACTTTCTTCATGTACTGGGCAATCGCTTCGCTCAACTCATCCCCAGCTACCCGCACAGACTCACTCAGCACCGTACCTTGCAAACTCAGGACAGCAACTTCTGTGGTGCCACCACCAATATCAATAATCATGTTGCCCGTGGGTTCAGCCACCGGAAGCCCCGCCCCGATCGCCGCCGCTACCGGTTCATCGATCAGGTAGACATCTCTGGCCCCTGCCTGGGAAGCCGCATCCATCACGGCTCGCCGTTCAACACCCGTCACCCCGCTGGGAATGCCAATTACAATTCGGGGAGAGACTAACGTTTTACCTTCATGCACCCGTGCAATGAAGTGCTTCAGCATTAGCTCGGCGGTGTCAAAGTCCGCAATTACCCCATCTCGCAATGGACGTAGCGCAACCACATTCCCAGGAGTCCGACCAAGCATGCGTTTTGCATCTTCACCAACTGCCAGGGGAATTTTCTCATCTTGATCGATCGCCACAACCGAAGGTTCCTGGAGAACAATGCCCTTACCTGACACGTAAACCAGTGTGTTTGCAGTGCCAAGGTCAATACCCATATCCCGCGAAAGGGAGAAACGCCTAAAAAGACCCACTAGCCTCTATGCCTCAGAAAGAATGGTTGGACACGGAACAATCAGCGCAATCAGCGCAATCAAAGTTGGATTCTATTACGTTTTTGAACGTGCGTCCAGCTAGCCGAGTAACCTTCCCGCAAAGATTGCTCAATTGATAAATTAGTCGATTCTTGTATGCAAGACACCATCAGGATTCCATCAAATCGAGAGGAGAAAGATAGGTAATTTTAATCTGCCTCTGTCAAATTTCACCTAATTTTTATTCGATAGATTGCTGTAAAGATCCAGATGGAATAGAAAAATCCTGATTTCCCTGACGTTCCCTTAGTCTACCTCTGAATTAACGATTTCTAGTTTTGATTGGCTAAGACTTAATATCTGAAAGGATTTTATCCAGTCAATTGCTAATCCGCAAAGTCTAGCCATTCGTAAGAAGTTCTACCCTGAGTGCTTTCTAGCACTCCCCATGGCTGCAAAGGGGGAGTTGGAAAAGTCTTTCCCTGATGGGAAAGTATTTTACCCAATTTCAATAGAATTGCTACACCGATCGCTGTACCTTAGGAGTGCGCTATTAAAAGTACGCTAGACAATGAAAATCACCAATTTCTTCAGGCAGATGCAATACATCCGCACCAGTCAATAGTTTTCTTAGAACTTAGAATGAATGAGATGGGATGAATGATCTTGAAAACGCAGTCCTTGGGATTTAGCTTCACGATCGAGATTATTTATCCTGGGTAGCCTAATCC
>JBAUTA010001208.1:0-2443 GCA_049581985.1 Kovacikia sp. | reverse complement strand
CAGGCACGGGCCCAAATGGCCCAGGATGTCATCCGGCAAGCAGATCTAATCCTGTTCGTCGTAGCAGGGGATATTACCCGCACTGAGTATCAAGCGCTCTGTGACCTGCGGCAGGCACAAAAACCCTTGCTGTTGGTGTTCAACAAGATTGATCTGTATCCCGATCAAAGCCGCCAGGAAATTTATCAAAACCTGCAACGATTGGCGACTAAAAGTAGGGGGGGCAGTTCGCTGCAAACCCTCCTGTCCGCCCATGAAATTATCCTTGTTGCGGCAGATCCCACCCCCCTACAAGTCCGGGTTGAGCAACCCGATGGTCGGGTTACCTATGAATGGGAGTCCCCTCCCGTGCAGATTGATGCTTTAAAGCAAAAGATCTGGCAAATCTTGAACCGGGAGGGTTACACCCTATTGGCACTAAATGCTCTATTTCAAGCAAAGGACGCAGAAACGACCTTTGCCAGCAAGATTCTGGAGTTGCGCCACAATGAGGCGGAGGCACTGATCTGGAAGTATGCCCGCTATAAGGCGATCGCCATTGCCCTTAACCCGATCGCGGTGCTTGACCTGTTGGGCGGAGCGATTTCTGACCTGACAATGATTCGAGCACTCTCCGAACTCTATGGATTGCCCATTACCCGCCATGAAGCCCGCCAACTCTGGAAGTCCATTCTGCTCAGTTCCGGTAGCCTGATGTTAAGTGAATGGGGCAGCGGTATTCTGCTGGGGCTGGGCAAAAGTGGCGTGGCTGCCGCTGCTGGAATTGACAGTTCTACCAGTTTCTCAGCCTATGCTGGAACTGCAGTTCTGCAGGCAGCGATCGCAGGCTACGGAGCCTATACGATCGGTCGGGCAACGCAAGTTTATCTGGAGCAAGGCTGTAGCTGGGGGCCGCAGGGACCGAGTACGGTCATTCAGGATATCCTCAACCAGCTAGAGCCCAGCACCATCATCTACCGCTTGCGGCAAGAGTTAAGTCAGGAATTGGGGTTATGAGGCAATTTTTATAGCCCTACGCAAGCACGTTAGGACATTGGAATTAAAGGGAGTGGGGCAAGCCCCCAGTAGCCCGTCCTGACCTATAGGAGGAGTCCTACTGGTGCGAACAATTAGTTCTGCAACATCACTAACGTCTGGAAGATTGATTGAGGTTAAATTTTGCGGGTCTTCGACCCATCAAAATTTTCCTTTCGGAACACTACTCTTCCACCCGGTAGCCCAATTCTGCTAGCCGTGTGCGGGACTGTCGCCACTTGGGCTGCACTTTGACAAACAGTTCCAGATAGACATTGCCTGCGATCAGTTTTTGAATTTGCTGTCTCGCTGCCGAACCGATCGCCTTCAACATACTGCCTTTCTTCCCAATTAAAATTCCCTTTTGGGAGTCCCGTTCGACATGAACGGTGGCTAAAACGCGGGTAATGGTGGGGGCTTCTTCTACCACATCGATGGAAATTGCCACCGAATGCGGAACTTCCTCGCGCGTCAGCAGCAAAATCTGCTCCCGGATCAGTTCACCCATAATGAAGCGCTCCGGCTGATCCGTTACCAGATCCGGTGGATAGTAGTAGGGACCCGGTTCCAGATGTTGGGTTAGCAGTTCCTGTAAAGGTTCTATTGCTTCCCCGGTGAGGGCGGAAAATTTGGCGATCGACCATCCCTGGGCTGTTGCCAATTCCCGATAGCCCCGATCTAGGGGGTGAGAGGGGGGTGGGGAATGTTGAATACTGGATGGTGAGGTTTGACTTAAATCCAATTTTTCCGCGGTTTCCGCCTCCGCTCCCTTACCTGCTCCAGGTGCCTGCGGGCTGCTGCCTACTATCTGCTGATCCGACTTATTAATGCCTATAATTACTGGCACTTGCGTGTCTTTTAGTAGTTCGGCAATGTAGCGATCGCCGCCGCCCATTTCTACGGAGCCATCTACCACAAACAGCAACACATCGACTGAGCGAATGGCAACCTGGGCATTTTTTACGAGGACTTCGCCGAGTTGATGGTGAGGTTTATGAATGCCTGGGGTATCTACAAAAATAAATTGGGCCGTAGGCGTGGTCAAAATTCCGCGCAGGCGATTGCGGGTTGTTTGAGCAACGGGTGAGGTAATCGCAATTTTTTGTCCCACCAGTTGGTTCATCAAGGTCGATTTTCCTACGTTGGGACGCCCGATAATTCCCACAAAGCCTGATCGAAATCCGGCAGGAGAGGGGGGGATGATCCCAGAACCAATTTCATCTGAGAGATTCATTAGCATTCGGTGATATCTTTTAATGCTACTTAAACTTTTCCGGGAACAGAACCAGATAAAGTCAAAGACGGACTGCTTACCTACTTTAGCGGATGGCTTCCCTCGCAGGGAAAGCATTCGTTTGAATACAGCGGTTTTCATATCAACGGAGTACAAGGGTGCAGGGGGCGCTGCCCCCTGCGTGGGGGTTCCACC
>JBAUTA010001207.1:0-1875 GCA_049581985.1 Kovacikia sp. | reverse complement strand
CCGACAGATCATGTGGCTTATTCGAGCGGCAACTGCTGTAAGTCTACAGAAACTGACAACCTGTCATATTCATTAAGGCTTTTCAAAGTCATAGCTTTTAGTCATCACTGGATTGTCCTTACGTTTGCAAATCACTCAAACGACTTGAATCTAAGGAAAGTACATCATGGGATTTTACAGATTGAAAATCGCTGCGGGAGTTACCACAAATCGTACCTTTTTGAGTTGCACCGCCGATGGCACTAAGGTTGACTTATACAACATCGATGATAGCTCTGGCCGTCAGCAATGGCTATTTGAGGGCATTGGAAACGGGAAATACCGGATCAAAGTTGCAGGAGGAGTGAGCAATTCCAGGCAATATTTGAGCTGCACTTCTGATGGTGCCAAGGTTGACTTATACAACACTGATGATGGCTCTGGTCGCCAGCAATGGATTCTAGAGGATCTTGGAAACGGGAAATACCGGATCAAAGTTGCAGGAGGAGTGAGCAATTCCAGGCAATACTTGAGCTGCACCGCTGACGGCACAAAGGTTGACCTGTACCACACCGATGATGGCTCTGGCCGCCAGCAGTGGATTACTCAGTCAACATCCGTAGAACAAAATGCGATGGCAGACGAAATTCTCAAGGCTCATAACCGTTATCGAGCAGAAGTCGGTGTTCCTGCCCTCACCTGGTCCAATACCTTAGCCAGTCATGCTCAGGAATGGGCCAATCACCTGGCTTCCTTAGGCGGAGTCCTGCAACATAGCTCAGGCTCAGGCGAAGGCGAAAATCTCTGGGGAGGGACATCAGGGCAATACAGCTATACTCAGATGATTGAATCGTTTGGGAACGAAAAGCGGTATTTTGTTCGAGGAACATTTCCCAATGTCAGTTCTACCGGCAATTGGGCAGATGTAGGGCACTACACGCAGATGGTCTGGAGGAATACGACGCAAGTGGGCTGTGCGATCGCCAGAGCCAATGGCAAGGATGTTCTAGTGTGCCGTTATAGCCCTCCAGGTAACTATGGAGGACAAATTGTGTTTTAACATTCATTGATTGTTTACTAGAATGCGATCGCATCTACAAAAGGGCGATCGCTTTTTTGTAGGTGCAATTTTGACATTTGACAAAAGCGATCGCAACTCAGATCAACACCCCTAAAAAAGTCAGGACAAAGCAGGTATTCTCAAGTCTGAACTCAGGTATTTACCAGGTTTGATCAAGTTATCAATCCAATTAGCTATCGAGGTTATCTAGGATGAAAGAACCAAATCTTAATGCCGCCGATGTTCATGTCGTCATCAATGACTGGGAAGAGCAAAATCGCTTCATTGGTGAAGCCAAATGCTATTCCAGTAAGGGTGAGCTACGCTGGAAAATTCCGGCTCTTTGTAAAGGGGTTGGTGGACCTGATCCCAATGTTCCGAGTGGTGATACCCCTCCTGGTCTTTATCTGGCAGGAGAACTGATCGAAACCCAACCCTCAGAGCCTCAGGCAACCTGGGCTGCCTACGGGAAATACTTCATTGACCTGGTTGAGCAGGAAGATCAGGAGAATCAGCGGGGACGCGCAGGAATCGGTTGGCATGGGGGCGGTACAGGTGCGCCCGATCCACTCGCTCCCCTGCAACCGCTACTTCCTACTCTGGGATGTGTGCGTTCTCATAACAAGGACATGGAAGAGTACGTTGTGAAAACACTTCAAGATGTCAGTCATAACGGTGGAAAGATGTGGATTACGGTGAATCAACTTTAGTTTTTGTTTGTCCCTAGGGTGACTTGTCAGTCGTAGTAGATTTCCTGTTATTAGCGCGATCGCTTTCTCTAGGAAAGCGATCGCGTTTTTATATTTTTTTAGTTAAGACAGTGATCGTACTTAGAG
>JBAUTA010001206.1:0-2992 GCA_049581985.1 Kovacikia sp. | reverse complement strand
GCCCTCACCGTCGTTCGCCAGATTGAGGCAGAACGATGAAACCATCACTCCCTACTCCTCACACTTCATCCCTGCCTAAAATACTGAATATTGATCGCAGGATTTCAGCATGTCCAATCAGGAACCACTCCAACAGCAGCTTGAAATGTTTCGGACTGCAAATGTTTCGGACTGCCAGTCAGAATCTTCAGCTTGACCCATTGGTGACCCGGCGGGATATACGATCCCGATCGCGACTTTACGGCAAGTTTCCTTGAAGCGAAGCGTAGAAGCGCGGGTTAAGAAGATCTACACGATGGGCGTCGCTGAGTTTTTTAGCAAGCAAGCCAGTCGCCAGTCTGACCGCACCCCGATCGAGGAGACGATGAAAATCTTCCGGGAAGTCTTGAATTTGATACCAATTTAAACCATGAACCTTGCATATGACCCCACCGCCTACGGCACCTCTCCTTGTCAAGGGGCTGGGAGGGGTTGGATTTGCACTGTTTTCAATTCAAATTGCTCTGAAAATACCTTTTCATCCTTTGGGGTGCTAACAGGTCAGCATGGATGATTGGTATGAAAAAGTTGGGAATTTTGGGTTGGAAGGTACGATCGCCCAGTTCCCTCCCCCAGGCTTGCCAAAATAACGACAATAGAAAGTATTCTGCCCTGGGACAAAACTCACCCGAAAAAGTGAGCTGGACAACCGCCGATCTCGAAGGAATAGGGCCAGCTAGGGGTAGAGAGTCGTCCCAGGTTACAGGATCAGGTTTTCTTTTTGGTACTTGTCGGGCTGGTGGTCTTCTTTGTTGTTGTTGTTTTTGCTGTTGTAGACTTTTTAGCTGTGGTTTTCTTGGCAGTACTACCACTTTTCGCTGATTTTGCAGAGGTCGAGGTGCTGGCCTTTGTAGCTTTGCTGGATCGACTGGATTTCTTCTTAGTCCCCGCTTTTGCCGCCAATGCTTCCAGAGCCGTTTCCATGGTGATGGCTTCGACGGTCTGACCCTCCGGCAGAGAGGCATTCACCTTGCCATGCTTGATATAGGGGCCATAGGGGCCGTCGTAAATATTCACGGGTTCCTCATCCTCTGGGTGGGCACCCAGTTCCCGAATCGGTTTAGAAGCGCCCCGTTTGCCCCGTCCGGCCTTAGGCTCAGCCAGCATTTCCAGGGCACGCTCCAGGGTAATGGTGAGGACATCATCGCCCGCCTTGAGCGATCGATAGTCCTTGCCATCCTTGCCCTGGTCATGAACAACATAGGGGCCAAACCGTCCTAGACTTGCCTGAATTCTGCTACCCGTTTCGGGGTGAACTCCCAGGGTGCGCGGGAGTGCCAGCAGACCGACCGCCATCTCCAGGGTGACCTGATCAAGGCTGACCCCCTTCGGCAGAGAAGCCCGCTTGGGTTTGGGGTTTTCGTCCGTCGCATCGCCAAGCTGGACGTAGGGACCGTAGGTGCCAATCAGGATGTAGATCGGTTCGCCCGTTTCAGGATGGAAGCCAACCTTATCCGGTCCCTCGGTTTTCTGGCGCAACAGGAGTTCCACCTGATCCGGGTCGAGATCAGAAGGGGTCAGGTCCTTAGGAATGGAAGCCTTGACTGGACCTTCTCCATTCTCAACCTCCAGGTAGGCCCCAAAGCGACCGATACGAACCTTGGCTTCCAGGTTTTCCAGATCAACGGTGCGGGCGGCGGTGGGATCAATCTGACTTTCCTGCTCCCTGACCTGGGTTTCCAGGCCCGTATCTCCCAGGTAAAATTCCTTCAGATAGGGTAACCAGTCAACTTCCCCCGTAGAAATATCGTCCAGTGTCCTCTCCATGCGGGCAGTGAAGCTGGTATCGACCAGATCTGGGAAGTATTTTTCCAGCAGGGCAGTCACGGCGAAGGCGGTGAAGGTCGGAATCAGGGCATTTCCCGTAAGCTGGGCATAACCCCGATCGATGATGGTGCCGATAATGCTGGCGTAGGTACTGGGGCGACCGATCCCCTCACTTTCCAGGGTTTTGACCAGGGAGGCTTCAGTATAGCGGGCGGGCGGTTGGGTTTCATGGCCCACGGCTTCCAGATCGGTACAGGCGGGAGTATCTCCCACCTGCATCGGCGGCAGGATCACTTCCTGATCCTCGATCGCCGCATTGGGATCATCCGATCCCTCCACATAGGCACGGAAGAAACCGGGAAAATCAATCCGTTTTCCCGTCGCGCGGAATCCAGCATCTTCTACCTGGATTTGCACCGTGACGTGGGTCTGGCGGGCTTCTGCCATCTGGGTCGCTACGGTACGCTTCCAGATCAGGTCATAGAGGCGAAACTCCCGATCCTTCAAGCCTGTTTGTTGGGGGGTGCGGAAGCTGCTCCCAGCGGGACGAATCGCTTCGTGGGCTTCCTGAGCGCCCTTACTCTTCGTAGAATATTGGCGCGGTTCCGGGCTGAGGTAGCTGGAACCATACATTTCTTGGACGCAGGAACGGGCAGCCGAGATCGCCTGCTGGGATAGGCTGACCGAGTCTGTTCGCATGTAGGTGATGTAGCCCTGTTCATAGAGGCTTTGCGCCGTCCGCATGGTGTCTCGGGCCGAGAGTCCCAGTTTGCGGTTGGCTTCCTGCTGAAGGGTCGAGGTGGTGAACGGAGGAGACGGTTTGCGCGTGACCGGACGTTCTTCCAGGTTGGTAACTGTCCAGGGGCGATCGCGTATCCGCTCTACCAGCGTTCTCGCCTCTGCCTCACTCAGCAGGGCCACATTCCGCCCCGCCACAATCTGCCCCGTTGCTTCATCAAAGTCGCTGCCGTTGGCAACCCTGGTGCCAGCTACCGTTACCAACTTTGCCTCAAACGCCTGAGCTTCCTGACTTCTAGCTCCTGCCTCCTGCCGTCTGACTTCTAGTTCCGCCTTTAAATCCCAATAGCTACCCTGGCGAAATGCCCGTCTTTGGCGTTCCCGTCTGACCAGCAAGCGCACGGCAACGGACTGCACCCGTCCGGCGGAGAGGCCAAAGGCGATTTTC
>JBAUTA010001205.1:0-1636 GCA_049581985.1 Kovacikia sp. | reverse complement strand
CCTAAAATGGTCATGCCTGCACTGGTGCCAGCGACAGGAATCTTTTTTTGATGGATTAAGTCATTAATGGCCACTTCAACGGCTGACCCTTCCCAATAATCTTCATACTCATTCTGATTCCCACCCGCGATAAATAAAGCATCAGCATCACGGATATATTGAATTACGTCTGGATGATTGGCCGCTGCGCGACTGTTGATCGAGAGTTCAGCCGCGGAACCGACGAACTCTCGATAATGCTTACAGATCCAGGCCGCTTGAGAACCCACCCCACCCGATCGCAGGACTAAATAATTTCCCCCTCTGGCCCGTTTGAGAAACCAGCGAGTGGCCGCATCTTCTCCCAAGCGTCCCTCTTCTGCGCCACCAATCAGCAGAATACCAGGAATGGAATGAACATGGGTTGGATGAGCTGTGCCACATTCACAACGATAATCAAAGCGATCGCGCTCCGGATCAGAGGCCACAAATGATTTACTTCCAGGTTTCACTCGATGTCTCATGCTAGTTTTGATTCGATGCTGTTGCGGGAGATGTTCGGTCTTTGCTTTCCATTCATTATGGTAGGTCTTCATCAACTCAGCGATCTCTTGCCCAATCCTCACATAGGCAGTATCCGGTAGATTCGCCAGTGACACCCGCACCGACAATTGCGGAGCCTCAAAGCCGCCTCCAGGCAGCAACACAATGCCCTGCTCCTGGGCCAGTTGAAACACGAAATCGAGGGGATCAATGTGTTTCACCAGGTAATCCACAAAATCGGAGTCATAGGTGTCCATTGCCAACTTCAGCAGGTCAATAGTGGTGTAGTAGTGAGTCTGATTGATGGCATCGTGGGGGGTGGTTCCTAACGTTTGGTAGAGATCTGCCCATCGCTGAGTGACAATTTCCTGACAGGTGCGCTGATAGTCATCCTCTCGATCGAGCAGGCAGAACAGGGAAAATAACGCCATCTGGACTTGTTGCGGGGTGGACAGTCCGGCGGTGTGATTGAGGGCCACATTACGACTATCGGCAACCATGCGATCAATGAACTTCAACCGCTGGGGTTCCAGGGCCAGGTGGGCATAGCGCTGGTTCAAGAGGTGGGTTGTGGAGTCGGGCAGCGCCGCAATCATCCGGTCAATCACATGATCGGTATGCAGGGCAATGACTCCCAGTCGCCAGCCTGTTGCCCCGAAGTATTTGGAGTAGGAGTACACGGTAATCGTGTTCTGCGGCAGGATCGCCATCAGGGAACGGAAGTCATTCACAAACGTACTGTAGACATCATCCGTAATCACAATCAGGTCGGGGCGCTGAGTGGTGACTAAATCCACCAGTTTCGCGATCGCATTGGATTCCAGCCTCACGGATGTGGGATTGGAGGGATTGCAGAGAAAGAAGGCTTTCACCTCCGGATCGGCTAACTTGTCTAATTCGGTAGCCGGAATCTGCCAATCCAGAGCTTCCCACGCTTCAATAGCCAGCGATTCTAACTGGAAGGTATTCAGGTGGGGAATTTCCAGGTACGGGGTAAAGATCGGAGTGCCCAGAGCAATTTTATCGTGCTTGTGCAGAATCTTATTTTCCAGCAGGGAGTTGAAGATGTAGCAAATGGCCGCTGTGCCTCCTTCCGTGACAAACAGGTCATAGT
>JBAUTA010001204.1:0-5118 GCA_049581985.1 Kovacikia sp. | reverse complement strand
GAAAAGAGGAGGGAAAGTCCTTTGAGCAAGCGCTTGTCTTGTCCCAAAAGATTAGTGGGATAAACGAAGGGAATCTCAGATGGTTATCCCAGCGTTTGGCCTCTGTGCCAGAGCCAATTCCAGAGCCTGTTAAAGAGGAGAAGCCAGCAGTAGAAACACAACCATCCTCTAACTCCACGGAGGCAGAAAAACGGCAGGACGACAGAAAAGAGGAGGCGGTAGCTGTAAAACCTCAGCCCGTGGTTCCAACGCCGCCCGATGCGGGACCTGTGAGTGTAGCAACCCCGACGCAAACCATAGATACGCAACAGAAGGTTGAGGCTGAGCGCCTGGAGGCAGAACAAAAAGCGGAAGCTGAGAGGCTCCAAGCTGAAAAATTAGCGGTCCAAAAGAAAGCTGAGGCTGAGCGTTTAGAAGCTGAACGCAAAAAGCAGGAACAGATAGCCGCAGAAAATGAGCAGAAAGAAAAGGAGCAACTGGAAGCCCAAAACAAAGAAAGGGCGGAACGGCTCAAGGCTAGGCTGCTAGAAGCCCAACGCATGGAAGCTCAACGGAAAGCTGAAGCAGAACAATTGGAGGCGCAAAAGAAGGCTGAGGCTGAACGCATCGAAGCCGAGCGCCGTAAGACGGAACAGGTAGCCGCTCAATCGGCTGATTCCTCAAAACAGACTGATTCTCCAACGGCGTCCCCTGCGGGAAATCCAGTAGAACGCAAGGGAGCTACGGTAGCAGCGCTGGCTCGGTATCAAATCTCAACCGATGGTGGGACCATTTCTGCAGACAAACTCCTCACTGTCCAAGGGCGCATTTGGTACTGGAATCGCGGCAAGTACCGTAAGCAGTTGGGAGATTTTATTGCGGTCCTCGCTAATTCCGAAGAAGCCGATAACGAGCGTGCTATCCAAGACGCCTCTAATCGTTCTGGTTTGCAATTAAACGAAGTGCGGTATCTGGTCACCAAAGCAGATGAGCTGGCCAAAGGGAACACACCTGATAAGCAATTGAAGCAGGAACCGAAACCTCTGTCGTTCGCACCAATTCGGGGTGAGTAATGGTCAAGCAAACGCTCCAAGCTCTTGGCCTACTTGCTGGTTCATTTTTTGTTTCGGCAACGTTAGTCCCGGCTCAAGCTCAGTCCATTGGAGGGGCTGAGCAGGGTATTGAGTCTGCCCCTCCGCAATTTATTCCAGCTCCATCCCTTTGCAATGGACCGATTACGCCACAGTCCGCGCAAGTCGTGGATATGGTTGCCCATCGGCAGTATGACAATTTCCCTGATGGGCTTTTGTATGTAGTGGATCGGGGGCGGCCTTGGTTGGTTGGAGAAGTCCGCTACCCGGCACCAGGGGTAGGCGTGCAACTCATCGGTATTGATGAGCAGAAGGCAGCAGGGGTTTTCCAGGTTTGGTCAGGCTTTGGCGGTTGCTTTCCTGCTTCTCAGGCGTATGCTTTCGAGACCAATCCTGCTTTATATATTGACCCGCCTGCAGCTCTTCCGATGATGGCAGCATTGCCTCCTGTTCCGGTAGTTCCTAATTCCTCTGGTCCAATGGCAGCAGGGGGGACAGGCACTCTTGTTGAAAGTGGTGGTGGATATGCAGGAGAGAGTACCGGCAATCAAGTTGCCAGTAAATCGGAGCAAAAGCCTAAAGAGGAAAAGCCAACAGAAAATACTGGATGTGGCTCTGTCTATAGAGGAGTCAACGACAATGGCTATGCTACAGCCATCTCTGGCATCGAAGGAGGATATACCTCTGCGAGTGATTACATCCCCAACCAGGGGACAAGAGCTTTAGGGCGCTATCAGTATTTGGGCACACGGACAGATGTGCAGCAAGAGATTTCAAAAAATCCAGGCGGGTCAGAATTTCTAAAAAGAGTCAATTCAGGCCAACTATCCAAAGCAGAAGTGCAAAAGCAACTGCCTAAATATTGGTCGCCGGAGCAGCAGGATGCCTTCTTCCAAAAGGAAAGTCATCAGAGTATGGATATTGCGGCTCAGCAAACAGATCCTAAAACTGGAAAGCCATTTACAGGAGATAGGCTCATTGAACGGGCAGCCCAAATCCACTTTGGCGGTCCTTCCGCAAGAAAAATTGATAGTGGCGCAACAGATCTCTATGGTCGGCTTACCATCTACACCTATGGAAAGACAGCTTTATCCAATTACAAAAAAGCGATAGGAAAACAAAAATGTTCAGAGAGTGCAGATTTTAAAGTTTCGATAGCTCCAGTTATTTCAAAATTCAAGTGGGCTTATGAGAGTTTAGGTTTTTTGTTTGCACAGTCCATCAATAATTTAAGAGTTCGAGGTTGAATATGCGTATTTTGGCTTTAACTACTTTGCTCATGATTGCAATTACTCCATCATCCATGGCAACGACACTATCTTGGGACTCTATTGCAAAAAGCCCAAAAGAACTAGGTGCAGCAGTGCAGAGGAAAGGTCCTACACCTACCGCACGGTACACCCGTATTATGCAGCCTGAACAAGCGATGCCCCTTTACCTGATCGACCTTAATTCACCGGATGAGTGTGGTGCAGGGGGATGTTCTGTAGAAGCCTATGTTCCTAGTGGTAAAAACTACAGGGTAGTGTTAGAAATTCTCACCGATGGTCGTCTTCCACCGCCACAGATAAGTAATGATTTTGTGTCCATCGCAGAGGTCTCCCGAGATGGTATGCCCTGTTTAGATTTTAAGAGTGGTACTGGCGGGGATACAGCTCGTTGGTGTTTCAATGGTAAGAAATATAGTTTTAGTCAGCGGATACCAGCTAATCAAAATACAGGAAAATAAAATGCATCGTAAACCTTTTAAAGACTTGTTTATACTAATGCTTATTTCTCTGTGTTTGCTGCCTACTTATTTGGCGAATTCTATACCTATATCTACTGATAACAATAGCAAATGTGAATTGGGAGCGCTGGACTCGGATTATGCATGCATTAAACCAGTTCCTAATTTAGTTGTATTCGTGAATCTATAGCTACTGAAGGAGAAATCTTGATGGCAAAGGAAGTACAGTTGCATCCGTCATTCAATCTTATCGTATCTCCTTTTCTATGGGGATGTATGCTCCTGTCAGTCTTCATATTTATAGCTTCATTTATCCTTTGGTTTCCATTGATGTATGTTATTCCAGTCCTTGTTGCTGGTACTGTTTATTCTTATTACCGATGGAAAACAACTATATATACGATTACACCCAGTCAAATTCACTATCGAGAGAATATATTTTTTGTTAAAGAAGGCAGCATAGATTTGAAGGATATTCGGAAAAAGTTTAAGCATGTTTTGATTCCTGGAACGGATATTGGGAATCTTGTATTGGAAACCGCCGCTCAATCTACCAGCTTTATGGGTGGGGATACTTATGGTGGGGATATTGAGCTGAAATATATCGACAGACTCTCAGAAGTTTATGAGCTTATTAATGACCTTGAACAAGAAGTAAAAAGGAGATATGCCGATTGATATCTTTAATTTTGGAAAAACTGGAAAGCTAGAGAAAATAATGAGTAGTCATTCGAGAATATAAAGATGAATAATCCAAAATCTCTTTTCGGTCCTAGTCCGCCTAAAAGACTATCACCGCCCCCAAACTTAAATGTTGGCCTTCCACCCTCAAAGCAAGCACGATTTGCTAAGAATTTGCTCATTGCTTTCGGGGGATTAGTTGTTGGTGTTGCTATCATTGTTATTCCGCAATATCTAAATTCATTGAAGCCGATAAAGACCGCAGAGCAACTAGACCGAGAGGCAGGGGCGAACTATTTGATGCGACTTCCCAAAGACTACATGTATGGGTTCTATCAAAATAAAGGAGTCCCTCCTAGATTTTTCTATATCCGAACTTTAGCAAGACAAGAAAACCAGTTTAAGTTCTTATGGAAAAGTAGTCCTAAAGAGGGCGGTTCAGGGGTTGGGAAGGGAGTGGGTATGATTCATGGAAATCGGGATGTTGAACTCACCATTGATGAAACCAAAAAGCCTGTTTCAAAAAATCCAATGGAAGGTTTTTATTCTTTATCCGAGAAAGAGAAGGAAGCAGCTCCTGAAAAGATTCTTCTTAGAGGAAGAATTAAGTTTGATGATAGCCACCCATATTTGACGGGTATTTATGTTCAACGAGGTGATAAATTTTTTGTGGAAACCAAGTGGTTACTGCAAAGTGAACCTCCTCTCAAATGGCAACAACCCCTGGATTAACTTCAAGCAAAAAAAGGACTTAGCTAGTTTCAAATAATTAATAATGTAGCAAGCTTGGAGATTTTTGGATGGAGTCAGAGGGAAATTCGAGTGCAATCGGAACGCCGATATCCGAACTCGAAATAGACGTGCCCCTTGTCTACAGTTTGTTGGAGGAGCAGCACCCGGATCTGAAACACTTACCGATTCATCTCATTGATGCGGGTTGGGACAATGCAATGTTTCGATTGGGTGAGCAGTTGTCTGTCCGCCTCCCCCGTCGAAAAGCCGCAGCCACACTCATTGAAAATGAGCAAACCTGGCTTCCATTCCTAGCAGAACAGCTTCCTATCCGTGTTCCAACTCCTTATAGACTAGGCAAGCCAGCACGAGGCTACCCTTGGCGATGGAGTGTATTACCGTGGCTGGCTGGTATTCCTGCTGACCAAGAGGAACCCGATGCAAATGAGGCAAAACGCTTTGCCTCATTTCTTCGTTCATTGCATGTGCCTGCGCCATTCAATGCGCCACCAAATGCGGTACGCGGCGTACCGTTAAATCAGCGGGCAATTTCTATCGAAGAACGTATGCAACGGCTTGAGACGAAAACAAACCTGATTACTTCAGCGATCAAGAATACTTGGAAGATGGCTTTGAAGGTGCCCATTGATGTTCAATCCACGTGGCTACATGGTGATCTTCACCCACGCAACATCCTTGTCGAGAACGGTGTGATTACCGGCATCATTGACTGGGGCGACATTACGTCAGGTGATATTGCAACAGATCTTGCTTCTCTATGGATGCTCTTCTCGGATCCAAATGCACGCCAACAAGCAATAGCAGAGTACGCAAATGTTTCTGACGCAACCCTACAACGCGCTAAGGGATGGGCGATACTTTTTGGTGTAGTGCTACTGGATACGG
>JBAUTA010001203.1:0-2837 GCA_049581985.1 Kovacikia sp. | reverse complement strand
GGTGGAACCCCCTGCCTGGGGGCGCAGCCCCCACTCCCCCTTCTTACAATTAATTAGAGCTACCTACTTACCTCTGAAGGGAGGGTGGGCAGGATCATGAGCAGGGGATTCATGACTGCGACAACTCTCCTTAAAACGAGAACACCATTCTGACTGCCAATTCCCAAATCGTGCCACTGGAACGGTTGTTGTTGGGGCTGGTAATTAGCATCAAAACAGGCGTAAAGCTGATGTTATCGTTAATCAGAAAACTATAAAACGTTTCCACGTTGGTTTGGGTGGCATTCCCTAAACCGTTTGCGATGAAAGGTTGTCCTAATGCCAACCCTGCCGTAGAACCGGGGATCACAATATTCCGGAAAATGGCCCCGATCGCCCAGGTTTGGGGGGTGAGATGCAGATTTCGGTTCAGAAGCGGGTGGAAGCCATCATAGGTGCCAATGCCATAGCGACCAAACACCGCAAATTGGCGATTAATTGCCCACTCTGCATTGATTCCCCCGGCGTAAATATCGATGTTGTTAATCTCTGCACGGGTGAACTGGAAGCGGGTCTTAAAAGCCTGGTTAACCGCATATTCCAGTTCCACACTGCCCTGGTAACGATCGCCAAACAAACCGCCTTTTGTCGTGCTGGCGCGGGAACGTTCCGCATCGGCAGCTACGTAAAGCGCCTTCAGTGCCAGCGGAAAATTTTCCTGCTTCCAGGCTACAGCTACCCCTGCTCCTCCGGGTCGATCCACCTGATTTTGCACAATCAGTGGGTTATTCATAAAAAAGCTGGAGGAAAAATTCCGGTCTGAGCTATTGGCAAAGCTGTTGTTATCAATAAAATCTCTGGGAGCTAGGCGTGGCCCTACCGTGAAGCTGAAGCCCGCGATCGGCTTGAACATGTAGTACAACTTGCTTAGTTGGACAGCGCTGGGAACCTCAACGGAGTCTAACCCGCCGCCATCCGCCAGTAAGCCAGTGGTTCCCAGTAAGTTTTGGGGGTTGTTTTGAGCAAGACTAATGGCATCCCTGCCGTTATCGCCTGCTTCTAATTGGGTTACCAGCCTATCGCTGCCAACAAAACTGGTATTCAGATTCAGGCGAAGGCGGTTGATGCTGGTGATCCGGGCACCAGTCCCCCCCGTAGCCAGCCCCACCAGTTGAGCCGACAGTTGCGTGGTCGTTGAAAACTGACGATTTTCAAGGCTACCGATCTGCTCATCCTGGTCATTCAGACGGACGTATAGAATGTCCGTGATACTCCCATAGGATTTTTGCAGCCGTTTCAAGGTGGCAAAGTCTTCCCGGATTTGGGAGCTTTGATCGGTATCCATGGCTTGCTCAATTCTGGCGAGCATTTCGTTCAAAACCGCAGCAAACTCGGATCGGGTCTGGGCTCGATGACCACGAAAGGTGCCATTGCGATAGCCACGCATGATGCCGTAGCGATCGGTCAGGGTCTGGAGCGCCTGAAAGGCCCAATCGGTCGGATGGACATCGCTCAATTCGGTAACGGATCTGACCTGTGCCATGGAGTCTTCTTCCCCATCTGGGCAGGAAACCGTAGCGGCATCTGGCGAGAGAACGGGGGGAGAAAGGCATGGAAGGGAAGGGGGTGTATCCAGGCTGTTGGAATCCGAGTCTGGCACCCTTACATTTGTTACAAAGGCGCTTGCGACAGGGGTACTTGTGACAGAGGTACTTGCAACAGAGGCGCTTGCGGCAGAGGCACTTGCTGTAGAGCCTTTTGCCGGAAGAATATAATCAGCCGCTGTTGAATCTGCTCTTGCAGGGATCGAACTGGTCAAAAAAAAAGCGGTATAAAGACCCAACCCCAAACAACCCAACTTCCCAATTGACTCACTGGTCCTTTTTTTCACGCGATTGCTCCCCACCCAAATTTCTGAGTGACTCTCCTGATTAACCAAATCAACCCAAATTTAACCCTATCAGGAACATTGATGGGTGAGGAGATAGGGGTCGGGTATCAAATAGTGCGGGTAGGGGGCAGTCGTTAGCTGTCAAGCATCATTTAATTGACCTGGCAACATTAAAGATCTGGCACCTATGGATGGGTCTTGACTCCGCTCAACCCATTGCTTGACCGGGTCTTGCGCAAAGCTACAAACCGGGTGCTGAGCGGAATCGAAGCATATCACTACGCTGTTGCCGCTGCCTCTTGGGTCGTCTTAGTAGAAGAGTGGGTACCTAGCTGGATCAGTTCAACTTTATAGCCATCTGGATCTTCGACAAAAGCGATCACGGTAGATCCATGTTTCATGGGACCGGGTTCGCGGGTGACTTTTCCCCCCTGGGCTCTGATCTGTTCGCAGGTCGCGTAAATATCATCAACCCCGATCGCAATATGACCATAGGCATCCCCCAGGGTGTATTGATCCTTTCCCCAGTTGTACGTCAGTTCCAGAACCGTATGGTCTGCCTCCTCTCCGTATCCAACAAATGCTAGTGTAAACTCGCCACCCGGATAATCCTTTTTGCGGAGCAGTTTCATGCCCAGCACGTCGCAATAAAATTTGAGAGATGATTCCAGATCACCGACCCGTAGCATGGTATGGAGTAGTCGCATAAGAAATGTCCAGAACGTCTTGAGGGAATAATGGGGATTTTAGTCTGAGAAGTGGGGGGGAGGGGGAGAGATTTCTATTGTTCGATGCGCTCGTTATTCTGCCTTTTCCGATCCTAGTGTTGCAAATCATAAATTTTCCACCTCTCCAAAATCTGTTGATGCCCAGAAGGACTGAATATAATGGGTATGAAGCTTGAGTCAAGCTTAAATTGAGGTGTCTCCCCATGGCCAGTATCGAAATAATTGTGCGTGATGACCAA
>JBAUTA010001202.1:0-4956 GCA_049581985.1 Kovacikia sp. | reverse complement strand
ACCAGGGCATGGAGAACAATATATCCGGTTGATATTGCCGTAAAAAACGCACAGTGGCCAGGAGGGAAAATACCGTGCGTTTAACATTTAGGGTTGTAATTGAAATATCTGGATAACGGGCTAATTCCTCTGGGCTGGCATCTAGAACCACTAAGTTACAGTCCACACCAAGTTCTTTGAACCCGTGTACTAAAGCCATGCAGAGATTGGTGAAGGTGCCTCCACCAATATCATGGGTTAGAATGGAAATCCTGGGTGTTTTCATTAGTTACTTCGTGGATGTCGATTGTTAGATCCATCTTGCTAAATTGGACGATTCCCTCAACCCGCCATGACAAGTTCTGTGACCTGTGCCAGACATTTTGCCGCAGCCTCTGGAGTATATTGCGCCATAATTTGTTGGGAGCGCGCACCCATTGAGTTAATTGAGTCAGGATCGATCAGAAACTTTTGCATCAGATCAGCCAGATTAGCGGTATTGTTGGGCACAAAGACATAGCCATTCTCACCATGCACCACTAGTTCTGATGTGCCTGCCCCTGTGGAGCAAAGAATGGGTTTACCCAGTAGCATTGCCTCTAGCGTTACAACACCCCAGGTATCTTCCAGGGTTGGAAACACAAAAACGTCGGCAGACTTAAAGTAACTGCCAATCTGGTCGTAGCTAATTCGCCCGACCCACTGTACGCGATCGTTCAAGTGGTTCTCCTGGCAGAACTCTTTTAGTTCTTCCTGTTGACACCCATCACCCACGACCAGCAAGGTGAAATTGTTGTGTCCTCTTGCTTGTAAGTCTGCACAGGCTTCTAGCAATAAAGGTAGACCTTTTCGGGGAACCACCTGCCCGACAAACAGAAAAATAGGGCGTTGCAGGGAGTCGAGATTCGCGTCAATTGCCGCAGAACCCGGTAGCGTCTTCTCATCAGGGATTTCATAGGGCTGCAAGAATACCCGCTCTTGACGGGCGTGCAGCATCTCAATCAGATAATCTTTTCCGGACTGACTGTTGGTAATGCAGGCATCGGCCAGCCACACCATTACCCGGCGTACAAATAAGCGTATTGCTGAATTGCGGTAATCTACACCAGGTGAACTGCCCTCGTAAGCAATGATTACTCGTGCCCACAGTAGGGGTTTTAACATCAGGGCAATTATTGTCCAGACACCAAAGGAACTAGAAAAAATCACTTGAGGTCTAAGCTTTAGTAAATGCCCAATAATCCCCAGTGAAAGATAGGTGAAGTGATCGCCATAACTATTGTCATCTTGATTGATCTCAATCACCTGAAACTTACCTATCACTTCTACTTGAAGCGTTCCTTCTAAGCCCTTTGCGAATCCGGGAAACAACCCCGTAAATACCGTTGTCTTGGGAAAGAGTCGCGCAAATTCACTCAACGAAGGCTGCCAGTAGAACCATGCTACTGGCAGAAGCCATGCGATGCGAAGACTTTCAGCACTTTGCATGTCAGAATAGTGGCAGAGACTTCAGACCAATCATGCCTTATTTACTCTCGATTTCCTTTAATTCCCATATCCCTTTACTTAAGCCTTATGTACTCTTCATCAAGAGAACCTTTATTGTGGAAATTTATAAACGGTTAATAATTTCTCGGCACTTATGTCTGTCAATTGTCAATTAATGAGTTCCATGGGCTGATCAATAGCTCGACAGCCTGATTGGCGAATTTGCGTGAACGGATGTTGCCTTCAACCCAGCTTTATACCCAGACCAGTTGCGGATGCGGTATTGAGCTTTCATGGCAGGTTTTGGTGTGGTAATTGAAACTTACCATCTCTCATCCCTCCGCAACTCCTCTTTATGCAACAACGTCAGTTCAATGGGGAAGTAAGTATGTGGTTCTCCTTAAGCGTTGGGTGTTTTAGATGTAGTCGTAACGTGCTTGCTTCAGGAGCGCCCTTCTGTTTTGTTGACAGCCGATCATTACTTTAATGAATTGGGGTTAATGGCTAGATTCTTGTCGGGATCGCAAACACGAGTCATTGTATCGGAGCATAACCAGCTTTCCAAAACCGTTCAGAATGCAACCTAGCTCAAACATCGATTGGCTCCTATTTTTGCCCGCTTTTTGTATCCTTGGGCAGATGGGATCGTAGCAGCCTCCCAGGGCGTTGCTGAAGATCTGACTCAGACTGCTTCTTTACCACTGGTTCGCATTCAAACAATTTACAATCCGGTGATCAGTCCGGAGATGTTCGCACAAGCCCAAGAGCTTGTTAACTATCCCTGGTTTAACTTGCAGCACACACTAGACCTCTTCAAGAATAAGAGAACCACGCTAACCGAAGTGCCTAAAATCTAAATCTTTAGCTTTTCAACACTGTCCATAGCGTACCTTCGTTATTTTTGAAGACCTCTACTGGTGATTTTAGGCGTGGGCAAATTAGAAGCCCAAAGAGACTTTCCCAACCTGATCCGTGCCTTTGCTAAAGTGCGTCAGGTGCGAGCGGCGAAACTGGTGATTTTGGGTTGGGAACCGGATCGCCCCCAATTAGAAGTCCTCGTTGAGAGCTTAGGATTGCAAGAGGCTGTGGAGTTGCCGGGATATATGCAAAATCCCTATCATTATATGGCGAGATCGACCGTCTTTGTGCTGTTTTCAGTTTGGGAGGGACTTGGGAACGTCCTGGTAGAAGCGATGGCATTAGGCACACCCGTTGTGGCCCCTGATTGCCCCAGTGGACCATCAGAGATTTTGGCAGGCGGTAAGTATGGCTATCTCACACCCGTAGGCAATAGTGATGCTTTAGCAGATGCCATTTCGCAAGTCTTGTCAGGTAAAGCTAGAGCAGTGGATTCAGTCTGGCTAGAGCAGTTTGGGCTAGAAATTACCGCTCAGAAGTATTTGCGTGTTTTGAGAACCGATCGACTCGTTTTTAGGCCGAAAATGCCAGCGAGTCTGTCATGAAGCTGACTATTCGCTATCGAGATGGGCAGATCTACTTGCTAAGTGCAATGAACCGCTTGCCGCTGGGCAGGCGGTGTTAGTCTGAGGAGCGACCGTAAAACCCGCAAAGGGTAAATGTTGGAAGGCAGGTGCGATGAAGCAGAAACCTAAGTCGAGAGTCTTAGAAATCCTCGTCCTTCTCTAAGGCGGGGAGGATGTCAAGCCTTTCTCCCCTAACACAATTTCCTGATAACTACCGTGCCTGATAATTTTCCCTTTCTTCATTTCATAGATGTGATCGCAGTGTTCAACAGTGGTTAAGCGATGCGCGATAATGATCATCGTTTTTGTGCCACCTAGTTCTCGTAGTGCTTCGCTAATCAGACTCTCAGTTTCATTATCTAGGGCAGAGGTTGCTTCATCCAGTATCAGGATTTCACGTTCATGATAAAGAGCTCGAGCAATTCCTATCCTCTGGCGCTGTCCTCCAGATAAAAGGACCCCACGTTCGCCAACCATGGTATGAATCCCCTCTGGTAATTGCTGAATCAACTCTGAAAGTTGAGCTGAGCGAATTGCCCTATCCAAAGCTTTCTGATCAATTTGATGATCTGGAACTCCAAATGCAATATTTCTTGCGATGGTGTCATCAGTTAGAAAAATAGACTGAGGTATATAGCCAATTAGGTTTTGCCAGGAGCGTAGAGCATTATACACTGAGATATTATCAACTTGGATATCTCCCGCCTGAGGAATCAACAATCCTAGTAAAACGTCTACTAGAGTGGTTTTCCCTGCGCCTGATGTGCCAATTAAAGCAATGGACTCTCCTTTTCGGATCGTTAGCGAGACATCGGTTAAAGCATTTGAAGCAGCATCAGGATAACAATAATTGAGTCTATCGATCACTATTTTATTTTTCAGATTTAGGATCTCTATCTTCGGGTTTTGAGAACCATTGAAATTCTTTTCCTTGTTAGAACTTCCTGCGATCTTGCCATGCTCCTTTTTCGTGTAACCAGCAGTTTCTGATTTATCCAGCTCTTTCAAATCTAAATAG
The DNA here is from genome assembly GCA_049581985.1 of Kovacikia sp. Taxonomy (GTDB): domain Bacteria; phylum Cyanobacteriota; class Cyanobacteriia; order Leptolyngbyales; family Leptolyngbyaceae; genus Kovacikia. The sequence continues at coordinate 987 of JBAUTA010001202.1, read as the reverse complement.
ATTCTATCGAGAGTAGGTTTATTGTTTCGAAGTAAACTCATCGAATGAATGAGTTGACTAGCTGCTGGTACTATGCGAATTGAAGCGATCGCGAAGATACCTAAAATAGAAACTAAGCTTTCTGCACGTTCCGAATAAATTAATGATAAAGATACAAAACCTACAACAAAAGTTATTAAAAGAGCTTCAATTACAATACGTGGAAGTAACTGGAAAGTGTGGAAATTACTTGCTGCTCTTGCATATTTGTTTGTTTGAGCTTTTAAGTGATTCTCGAAAAAGCCCTCGCACCCGATCACTTTTGTTTCCTTTAATCCTCCAATTGCGTGATTGACTATCCGTAATGTTTCGGTGTTTGCCTCTAGACCTTCTTTTCCCCAACGAGCGACTCTATGTCTGAAATAGTGAAACGGAAGAATTGAGATGAGGAGAAGTCCTAAAATGCTCACTGTAGCGAGTAAATCAGTCTTTGCTAACAAAAATAAAAGAACAGATAAGATAAATAAATTGGCGAGAGAGTTTAAGAGTGGAATCGCAACCGAATAAATAAATTTATCAGTTTCAGGACCTATGGTCTGAAGTAAATGAGCAGAATTTGTCCTTAGGTGAAAGGTATAAGGTAGTGACAGGTAAGTATGCAATAATCTGAGACGCAAATTAACTTGCTGGGCATAGCAAAACTTATATACGTAATGCTGAATTTGGTGATAAAAGAATGATTTGAAATAAAAAACAATAATGATTACTAACCCTAATAATGCAATAAACCAGTTGGTGTTCTCTAGTCCCGAATTCTTATACAACATAGACAACAGAATATTGCGTTGAATCAGCACGGGATTCACTGCCAGACTGATGAATGGACCAATGAGTCCAATGCCTACAGCATCAAGTAAAGAGATTGTGAGGAAAAGAAATACAATTAGTATAAGCTGAGATTTTCTTGCAGAAATCACATACAGAAATTGTGACAGATAGCTCATTAAT
>JBAUTA010001201.1:0-8555 GCA_049581985.1 Kovacikia sp. | reverse complement strand
GGTGGAACCCCTGGCTGGGGGCGAAGTCCCCCCACCCCCATCTATAAGCTTCATTTTTTAAATTGGTATTAATTCTCGCTCAGACCTGGAAACCTTATACCTGACACCCTATGAACTCGGATCAGCTCCTTTCTGCCTACGATTACACCCTGCCAGTGGAGCGGATTGCTCAGGTGCCTGCGGTTCCCAGAGACAGTTCCCGGTTGCTGGTTGTGAAGGATCGCACCCACTATGGTCATGGGATTTTTCGGGATTTGCCAAATTTGCTGCAACCGGGGGATTTAGTCATTTTGAATGACACTCAAGTTATTCCAGCACGCCTATATGGACATAAACCGGAGGGTGGATCTGTGGAAATTTTGTTGCTGGAGCCCCAATCAGAACCCGATCGCTGGTTAGCTCTGGTTAAGCCTGGTAGGCGGCTGAAACCGGGAGCGCAGATTGTTTTTAGAGCTAGAGGGTGTGTGGAGGAAGACCCGCAAGCCATCCCTAGTCGCCTGACCGCAACCGTGCTAGCAACTGACCCAACCACTGGGGGCAGGATTTTACAGTTTGCTGTGCCGCCTGGGGAATCCCTGACATCCTTAATTGAGCAATGGGGCGAGATGCCTCTACCACCCTATATTACGGATACCTCTGCCCAGCCAGAACAGTATCAAACTGTTTATGCAATTCGCTCTGGGGCGGTGGCAGCCCCTACCGCTGGGTTACATTTCACGCCAGGTCTATTGCAACAACTACAAGCCCGGCATATTCAGCAGGCATTTGTGACACTGCATGTGGGTATCGGTACCTTTCGTCCGGTGGAAACAGCCGAAATTACTGCCCATCAGATGCATGCGGAGTGGGTGGAGGTGCCAGCCCAGACCGTTGAGCAAATTCAGCGGACAAAAGCCAGGGGGGGACGGATTATTGCAGTGGGCACGACCGCCGTGCGATCGCTAGAAGCCGCTGCTCAAAAAGGAACGCTTCAACCTTTTCAGGGCAAAACCAACCTGTTTATCTATCCTGGTTACCAATGGCAGGTTGTAGATGGGTTAATCACCAACTTTCACCTGCCCAAGTCGAGCCTGTTGATGCTCGTCAGTGCCTTGATTGGACGCCAACGCCTGCTCGATCTCTATCAGGTCGCGATCGATCAGCAGTACCGCTTTTACTCCTTCGGGGATGCGATGTTGATTTTGCCAGAGGCAAAAACGGCGGGATGAATAGGACAGGGGCAGGAAGGCGGTGCCTTTCACAGCAAATTCATCGGATCCACATCGATGGTCAAACTAACCGTGTTAGGGCACAGGGCGCGGAGGTCTGACAGGTCTGGTAGGCTTACTGAAACGCCCACGGGGAGTTTCAGCAAAACTTGCCAGCGATAGCGGCGGGCAACCCGCAGGATTGTAGCAGGAGCTGGACCTAAGCGTTCTGCCCCGGCGGTTTCGAAGGGGGCAAGGGCCGCGGCAACCCGCTCTGCTGCTTTCTGCACGGCAACTGGATTGGAACTACTGAACCGGAGCAGAATGAGCTGCCCGCAGGGAGGATAGTTTAGGGTTGCCCGATGGGCCAGTTCGGTATGTATGAATGTTTCATAGTCCTGCTGCTGGACTGCCTGAATCACTGGATGTTCAGGCGAGTAGGTCTGAAGAATCACGCGACCCGGTTCTTCCCCCCGGCCACAGCGACCTGCAACCTGAGTCAGGGTTTGAAACGTGCGTTCGCTGGCGCGGTAATCGCTCAAATGCAACAGGCCGTCTGCTGCCACAATTCCAACTAAGGTGACCTCAGGTAGATCAATCCCCTTGGTCAGCATTTGGGTGCCCACCAGCAAATCAGCTTCTCCCTGGGCAAACTGGGTTAGCAACGCCCGATGGGAGCCTTTGGTGCGGGTGGTATCGCTGTCGAACCGGAGAACTCGCAGGTTGGGAAACTGACGCTCCAGTTCCTGAACGACGCGCTGGGTGCCACTACCAAAGTGCTTGAAGTAGGCAGAGTCACAGTCAGGACAGGTTTTTGGGAGGAGTTGGGGATAATTGCAGTAGTGGCAACGGAGCAGGGGAGTGGCATCAGCATGGACCTGGTGGTATGCCAGCGATACATCGCAATGGGGGCAGGTAACGACATAGCCGCAACTGCGGCAGGAAACAAAGGTGCTGTGTCCCCGGCGATGGATAAACAAAATACCCTGTTGCCCTCGATCGCCCATCCCTTGCAGAGCCGATTGCAGCGATCGACTGAAAATAGAGCCATTCCCCCGGTGCAGTTCCTGCCGCATATCGACCACTTCGATCGGCGGCATCGGCCGGGCATGGATCCGAGTGGGGAGGGAAAGGTAGAGGGAGGGGCAGTCTGATGGCTGGGGAAGGGAAGATGAACCAGGAATTTCTGTAGGATTCTTTATTCTTTCGTCTATCCTTTCACCTATTCTTTCGCCGATATTTTTTACGCTTACCCAACTTTCCAGGGAGGGCGTTGCTGACCCTAACAGGAGTGGGCAGTCTTCCAGCTCAGCTCGCCAGCGGGCAACCGTGCGGGCATGATAGCAGGGGGCGGGTTGGTCTTGCTTAAAGCTAGAGTCGTGTTCTTCGTCCAGGATAATCAGACCCAGATTAGGCAAGGGTGCAAAAATCGCGGAACGGGTGCCAATAATGATTTGAGGCTCTCCGCTTAAGGTTTGACGCCAGGTATCGTAGCGTTCTCCTTCGGAAAGCGCACTGTGATAAACGCAGACCTGATTGCCAAACCGCATCTGAAATCGATCGGTCAGTTGCGGGGTCAACCCAATTTCAGGCACCAGGACCAGCGCAGACTGCCCCCGCTGCAAAACGGGAGCGATCGCCTGTAAATAGATCTCCGTCTTACCAGAGCCAGTGACGCCGTGCAGCAGCACCTGGGAAAACCCTGTCAGCTCAGTTATTTGAGCTAGTGCCTGAGTTTGATCAGGCATGAGAGATTTGGGCTGGTCAGCTGCAGCAGCCACGCCCGTCTCAGTTCGCAAAACCTCCCGTGGTTGAATCACAACACAGCCCTTGGTTGCTAAGAGCCGCAGCGTACTGGTGCTGGTATGGCAAAGCTGAAGCAATTCCGCCAGCCACATTTCCCCACCCTGACGCTTTAGAACATTCAGGACCTCCTGCTGACGAGGGGTCAAATCTGGCCCCCAGGCAGATGGTACCAACGTCACTGCCTGGCGTTGCTTAGGACGGGGGGGAGTGGGCGGTTCCAGGTAGCTCTCGACCCATCCCCTCTGGAGTAGCTCCTGCAATCCCAGGTTGGCACCTTTGACCTGGCGTTGCAAATGTTGCCAGCTATAGTCCCTGGTTTTGCTGGATTGGAGGAGTTGGAGCAGGTGTTGGGCGGCAGCAGAGGGGATGGGTGGGCTGAGTTGGGAATTCTGTTCGAATTCTAACTCCCGACTCCCAACCAACCGGATGCGCCGCTGCGATCGCGCCAACAACCCCGGTGGCAAAGCCACTCGCACGACCTGGATCAGGGGAGTGTAGTAGTAGGCGGCAATCCGATCAAGCAAAACCCAATAGGTGGGCGGAAAGAAGCCTGAATGAATGACGGCACCAATATCTCGCAGCTGACTGGGATCCAGGGTGGGGGGCGGGTGATCCTGGCAGCGAATCGCGATCGCCCCAACCTGCTGGGCACCAAACGGAACGCTCAAAATATCCCCTGCCTCAACCTTCTGCCCCGGGGGTATCCGGTAAGTAAATAAGCCTTGAGCACCGGGACAATCTACTAGCGCGTCAACCCAGGTGCAGAAGGGTTGATTTAATCCATAGTCTGCCGCCGATTCAGCCAAAATAGGAGCGCAAAAATTAGCAGGCCGACTAGACATAATAGTAAGTTTCAATCACAGCCCGATTTATTACCCGGTTTACTTACCCTTTCCGATTTAACTAATTTTGAATGGCACCTGGGGACAGATTGCCAGATCCGACGTAAGTTCAGACTCCTTGCTACCCAGCGATTCTGCCCATTGATAGAGTGCAGCATCCGGGCTGGTATGAGAGCCTGTTATAGCAAAGTCCGCAAAGACAATGCAAGCTAAGAAATCTTGAATTTTTCCCAAATCAACCTAACTGAAAGCCTCAGGATTTCCATTCTCGAAAAAAGTAGTGTAGGGTAGAGAAACAAATTCTGGATGTCAAGTTAAATCTCAACAACTGCTGGGTTGTATTTTCTTTAACCTATTTCTTTAACATAGAGGTAGGTCAAGCTAATGGGTCAAGCTAAATAGTCAAGCCGTGTCTTGATTGGTAGCTAGTCAGCAACTGAAACGAATTGTTTCAATCCTTCCTTTGATTAACTCCAACCTCTGCCAACCTATCTTTTGTAGCTAAACACACAACCTGAAAATCCACTTTCGGTAGGTTGGTAGCAACCGTTGGAACATCTATCCGACAAAGCGAGTATTGATCGAACTTTATTTTTCTCAGTGTCTTTCTTGCTCTGCTTTCAGTCTCCCTATCGCTTCTCCCTATCGCTTGTAATCAAGAAGATCGCCCAACACAACCTACTCACTCCCCAGTATCCTTTCCCTGATATCCCCCTAATATCCCCTAAATTCCGAGATCGGCCCAGAGCTTTTTTACACCTCACCTTCCTTTCGTCACCTTTCCGTACTTACCTTTTAACACCCACTTTTCCGCACCTATTTTTCCGCACCTACTTTCCAGCACCCTATTGCTCCTAGCCTTTCACGTTGACTTATTCAGTGCCATACAAGTGCCTTACGCAGTTTGCATTGTTACAGTCTTCAGATTTTAGCACCAACTTGAGCATCCATAAGACTTTTATAGCACTGAAAATTATTCAATAACATTCGTTTAACGCTTCCATTTCCAGAACTAAACACTTTTGCAGTATTCACTTATTGATATGTATCAAAAAACTCCATTTTCTGAATCCGTAGTTCCTTTTCAAAATGAATTTGATTCCCTTCCGGGTGCCTCTGATTTTGATCCAATGGAGTCTCTGCATAAGGTCATTAACGGAGACTTACCCATTGCGTCCGGATTAGATTTGGAAGAGCCAGATTTAGGCGACTTGAGCGAAGTCGATACGGAACAGTCCACCCCGGAAGATGATGAGATCGAACCCGATCTGGGAACGGTTGATCAAATGGCCACTGCCCGTCCTTCGGGCTATAGCAAGACGCTCTCGGACGATGCGGTGGGAGCCTTTTTTAAGGAAATGGCGCGGTATCCTCTGCTAAAGCCGAACGAAGAGGTGGAGCTAGCCCGCTGCGTTCGCTATCTGGTAGATATGGAAGAGCTGCAGAGGGATCTGACCAATAAATTGGGGCATTTGCCTAGCCGGGCTGAATTGGCTGCTGCTCAGGATTTGACGGAACGGCAGTTAGAGCATCGACTGCACCGAAGTCGGGTTGCTAAGCGTAAGATGATTCGCTCTAACCTACGGTTGGTCGTCTCGATCGCCAAACGTTATCTGAATCGGGGCGTTCCTTTCCTGGATTTGATTCAAGAAGGTGCACTCGGTCTTAACCGGGCAACCGAGAAGTTTGATCCCGACAAAGGGTATAAATTTTCGACCTACGCCTACTGGTGGATTCGCCAGGGGATTACGCGGACGATCGCCAATGATGCCCGCACGATTCGGCTTCCTATTCACATTGTAGAAAAGCTGAATAAGCTGAAAAAAGCGCACCGGGATTTAAGAAAAGAACTGAACCGAAATCCAACTGAGGCAGAACTGGCGGAAGCCTTGGAAATGCCCGCTGATCAACTGCGGAATTTGCAACAGGTTCGCCGTAAGTCCCTCTCGCTGAACCATCGGGTTGGCAAAGGAGAGGACACCGAACTGATGGATCTGTTGGAAGACGGCGATACCCAATCTCCGGAAGCGCAGATGAGCGAAACCATGCTGCGGCAGGAAATTTGGGACGTTCTGGGTGATGTGCTGACCGAGCGCGAAAAAGATATTATTTCCCTGCGCTATGGACTCACTTCTAGTAAGCCCTGCACGCTGGAAGAAGTGGGTGGTTTGTTTAACCTCTCCCGCGAACGGGTACGCCAGATCCAAAGCAAGGCAATGCGGAAGTTGCGCCGTCCCCAGATTGCTGAGCGGCTAAAGAGCTGGTTGGTATAAGCTGGTTGGTGAAATGGTATTGGTCTAAATGGTATGGGTGTAAAAGGCCATAGGTGAAAGCCAAGGGGCGATTGCTGGCGCCACAAATCAGCGGGAACCAAAAATAGTATGGATTCTTGGATTCAAAATTCAAACCTCAAAATTTTGAATTCTCTGGCCTCTCGCCCTTCGCCTCCCCTAAGTCGGCCTGAGTAAGGGTAAGAAAGGGTTTGGGGGCTGCGCCCCGAGGCAGGGGCTCACCGTTCGGCGAAGCATTCACGGCGAAAGCCCCTTTACCCCCACGGGCATCTTCAGTTTAGTGACGCAGTTTAATGACGCCCAGCCACCTAGCGATTACCAGCCACTTAGCGATTAACGGTGCTCATATCGGGATAGCGATCGCCCACAGCCACTCCCCTGGGGGCTATGGCCTGAATCTGTTGCAGGTCTGCTTGAGTGAGTTGAATCTCTACTGCTGAAACATTTTCCTCCAGATATTTGCGCCGCTTGGTACCTGGAATTGGAACAATGTCGTCTCCCTGAGCCAATAACCAGGCCAGGGCAAGTTGACTGGGGGTGACTCCTTTTTCGCGAGCGATCGCCTTTACCTGGTCCACTAGTTGCAGGTTTTTGTAAAAATTCTCTCCCTGGAAGCGGGGTGAAAATCTGCGGTAGTCATCCCCTGGCAAATCCTCTGGGCTGGTAAACTCTCCTGACAGGAAGCCGCGCCCCAAAGGGCTATAGGGCACAAATCCAATTCCCAATTCCCGTACGGTTGGCAGAATCTCATCTTCCGGGTCGCGGCTCCAAAGGGAATATTCCGTTTGCAGTGCGGCTATAGGATGAACAGCCTGGGCTCGCCGAATCGTTGCTGGAGCGGCTTCTGAAAGCCCCAGATAACGAACTTTGCCCTGCTGCACCAGATCTGCCATTGCCCCAACGGTTTCCTCGATCGGCACCGTTGGGTCAACCCGGTGCTGATAGTAGAGGTCAATGACCTCTACCCCTAGACGTTTCAGCGAAGCATCACAGGCTTGACGAACATACTCCGGTTTACCGCTGATGCCCTGCCAGCCGCCATCCTCCGTTCGCACATTGCCAAACTTAGTTGCCAGCACCACCTGATCCCGACAATCTTTGATTGCTTTGCCAACCAATTGCTCATTTGTAAAAGGACCATACATGTCAGCAGTATCCAGGAAATTAATTCCCAGTTCCAAGGCCCGGTGCAGGGTGGCGATCGCTTCCGCCTCATCCCGTCCGCTATAAAACTCCGACATTCCCATGCAGCCAAGTCCCAGTTCGGAAACGATCAGTCCTTGGTTGCCAAGTTTACGTGTTTTCATGAATGGGCTCCTTATGATTTAACTGGATTTCAGTGAACTAAGAATTCTGGCGCAAAATTCTGGCGCAAAATTCTGGCGCAATAGGTTTGACATGCTCCAAACACTACGAACTGCTAAGGTAAGTCCGATTGTGTTTAACCCATTGCTCATGCACAAGCTATTGATCGGAATTGGAATGTTCTTCGGCTCTACCTTGGGCAGCTATATTCCAGCCCTCTGGGGGGCGAGTTTATTCTCACTTGTATCGATCGTTTTCGGCTTCATTGGCGGTGTGATTGGAGTTTTGCTGGGATATCACCTGTCGAAGTACCTGGGGTTTTTCTAAGGGGGTGTTCTAATCCAATGTCGGGTGCCGTAAGGCAGGAGTCAGAGGATGGGAGGTAGAAGGCAGGACAGGCAAATAGCAAGCCACACTCAATCAGCTATACTCAATCAGCCACACTCAATTACCGTTCCTGCTCCGTTGGGCGAATTAAAATTTCATTCACATTGACATGGGCAGGTTGGGTGACGGCGTAGGCGATCGCTGCTGCAATGTCCTCACTTTCCAGGTTCTTCAACGATCCATAAAAATTCGCCGTTTGTTCCTTTGCGGCGGCATCGGTGACATGCTGGGGCAGTTCCGTTGCCACCAATCCCGGCTCAATAATCGTGACCCGGATATTGTGCTGATAAACTTCCTTTCGAAGGGCTTCGGAAAACGCTCCAACTGCCCATTTAGAAGCATTGTAGACGCCACTTCCAGCGTTTGCCACTCGACCTGCAACCGATGAGATGTTGACAATGTGTCCTGCGCCCTGCGTCTTCATGAAAGGCAGAACTTTGTGGGTGGCATACATCAGCCCCAACACATTGAGGTTAATCATGCGTCGCCAATCTTCAGTGTTGGCTCCATCAATCATGCCCAGCAACATGACTCCAGCATTGTTGACCAAAATATCGACCCTGCCGAACTTCGCCTGTGCCTGTTGCACCATTGCTTCGACCTGCGCTTCATCCGACACATCAGCGGTAATAGGGTGTGCCTGTCCACCGCTAGCTGTGATCCGGTTTGCGAGATCTTCCAGGCGATCGCTCCGACGGGCAACAATGACTACCGTTGCCCCTGCTACAGCCAAGGCC
>JBAUTA010001200.1:0-4445 GCA_049581985.1 Kovacikia sp. | reverse complement strand
ATTCTCGGATTGAATGGGTTTCGCCAGTGGCAACTACGTAGTCATCGGGTTCTTCCTGTTGCAGCATGAGCCACATGGCTTTGACGTAGTCCTTAGCGTAGCCCCAATCTCGCTTGGCATCGAGGTTACCCATAAACAGCTTCTTCTGTTGCCCAGCGATGATGCGAGCGATCGCCCGGGTAACCTTACGGGTGACAAATGTTTCGCCCCGACGGGGAGACTCGTGATTAAACAGAATACCGTTGCAGGCAAATAGATTGTAAGACTCGCGGTAGTTTACCGTTTGCCAGTGGGCATACACTTTGGCGCAGGCATAGGGACTGCGGGGATAGAAGGGGGTAGTTTCCTTCTGAGGAATCTCCTGCACTTTCCCAAACATTTCTGAGGAACCTGCCTGGTAGAAGCGCACTTGAATCCCAGTGCGCTGCTGGTAGTCTCGGACTGCTTCTAGCAAACGGAGGGTGCCCATGCCAACGGAATCGACCGTATATTCCGGGGAGTCAAAACTGACACGGACATGGGATTGAGCACCCAGGTTGTATATCTCAACGGGTTTGATTTCTTCAAGAATCCGGCGCAGGGTGGTGCCGTCGGTCAGATCACCGTAGTGCAGGAACAGTCGAGCGTCTTGGTTATGGGGATCTTCATAGATGTGATCAATGCGATCGGTATTAAAGGTGGAAGTTCGTCGGATAATACCGTGCACCTCGTAGCCTTTTTCCAACAGAAATTCGCTTAGATAAGAACCATCTTGACCGGTGATCCCGGTGATCAATGCTCGTTTTTGTTGTGTCATGCTCAACCTTTCTTGGACGATGATTTTGTACCGGAGCTTAGCTGGGGACTGGGAAGCGTGAGCCGTAGATAACTCAAATACTTGATGTCCATCAACTATCGTTACGGGCTTTATGTCCTGAGAAACATTCCTAAAGTTCCCCAATTACTTTACGCAAGTTTATCTTCTGACAAAGTGAAAAGTACCGTGAGGGACGTTGTGTTTACAAAAACCCTATATAGTCTTTGCACAACTTCAATGAAACCTTATCCACAGTGGGGACCGTAGTTTACTGTGGCCCTGGTAGACCAAAACAAAAGTTTTGGAGGGAGAACCCACCCCCCATGTTGCAAAATTTATGATTTGCAGCACTAGTTGAATGTATACCCATGCTGCTCTAGCCATTGAATTAACCCCTGTTCCTGATTGGGATAAAAAATCTCAACTAGGGGGACAATAGACATCCAATTTCTGTAGGCAACGTATCGTTCTTCCGATCTTAGAACATAGGTATCCTGATCAAAATTAAGCCGCCTCCCTACGGGAAGTCGCTTGAGGCTTGCCAGGGCGAGATGTCTGCTGTTGAGAAAGGGCTGCGTTGGGGTTGACTGGCTCATACAGTAACTTCTAAAGAGGCTGGTAAAGATCTGCTGTTGCATTTGTGACACAGGAAATTTGCACCTGCAACCGAATTTTCTCTAGGGTTCTGCGGATCAGGTTTGAGATTATCTCCGCAGCTTACCCAAGCTCCGATCGAGGATAGGCAGAAATATGGACAGAAATATGAACAGAAATTATGGGGTGAAACCATAGCCACCACCGCCTGGAGTCTCGATCACAAACTGATCTCCAGGTTGCATCACAACTTCTGCTTGACTACCCAAAGGTTCAATGGTTCCATTGGACCGTTCAACCCAGTTACGTCCTATCATTCCCGGTTTGCCTCCTTGAATCCCAAAAGGTGGAACGAGGCGGTGGCCGGAGAGAATCGCCGCTGTCATGGCTTCCCGAAACTGAATGCATCGAATGACGCCATTGCCCCCCCGATGCACACCCTGCCCCCCACTATCAGGACGGATGGCAAAGGTTTTTAGCAGCACCGGGAAGCGCCACTCCAAGACTTCTGGATCGGTAAGGCGGGAGTTGGTCATATGGGTCTGGACGGCGTCCGTGCCATTAAAGTTAGGGCCCGCACCAGAGCCTCCACAAATGGTTTCGTAGTATTGGTAACGCTGATTACCAAAGGTGAAATTATTCATCGTCCCCTGCGAAGCTGCCATCACACCCAGCGCTCCATAGAGAGCATCTGTAATGGTTTGGGAGGTCTCAACATTTCCCGCAACGATCGCTGCGGGATAGCGGGGATTTAGCATACACCCCGCCGGGATAATAATTTCTAAAGGCTTGAGACAGCCTGCGTTTAGGGGGATGTCATCGTTTACCAGACTGCGGAAGACGTAGAGAACTGCGGCTTTGCAAACTGCAATGGGAGCATTGAAGTTGGTTGGCTGTTGGGGTGAAGTGCCAGTGAAATCAATAATAGCCGTACGATCTTCATGATTAATCGTCACGGTCACTGCAATCTGACTGCCATCATCCAAGGCATAGATGAAATTGCCATCCTTGAGAACCTCAATCGCACGCTTTACAGACTCCTCTGCATTGTCCTGGACATACTGCATATACGCCTGCACCCTGTCTAAACCAAAATGCTGCACCATTTTATAGAGTTCCTGTACCCCCTTCTCATTGGCGGCAATCTGAGCTTTTAGATCTGCCAGATTTTGAGCCGGATTCCGCGCTGGATATTTTCCGCCAGTCAAAAGGTCAAGCAGTTCCTGTTCTCGAAAGTGCCCCTGGTTAACCAGTTGGAAGTTATCGATGAGAATTCCTTCCTGGGCGATCGTCACACTATTGGGTGGCATCGATCCGGGTGTGATTCCGCCAATGTCTGCGTGGTGCCCCCGGGAAGCGACGTAAAAGAGGGGGGTGAGGGGGGTAGCCGCAGGGGGGTGAGGGGGTGGGGAAAAGATTGGCGTGATCACGGTCACGTCTGGCAGATGGGTGCCGCCGTTATAGGGATTATTGAGAATGTAGACATCACCAGGTTTAAGGGTGCCCCTGCAGGCAGCAATCAGGGTTTGAATGCTTTCGCTCATAGAACCGAGATGAACCGGAATATGGGGAGCATTGGCAACCAGTTGACCCTGCTGGTCAAAAATAGCGCAGGAGAAATCTAACCGTTCTTTGATGTTGACGGAGTAGCTAGTGTTTTGGAGGGTAAAGCCCATCTGCTCAGCGATCGCCATGAACAGGTGGTTGAAGATTTCCAGCAAAACGGGATCGGGGCCTGGGGAGTGGGGGATGGGGGGTGGGGGGGAAGCTCCGTGCCTCTCTGACCCCAGGGCTGCTTCTGGCTTCTGCCCTGCGTCCTCTACCTTCCTCAAAAGCACATGATTTCTCTCTGTCAAAATTGCTTGCCAGCCAGGTTCAATAACATTTGTGCTAGTTGGCTCAATGATCAGGGCAGGACCAGCAATACAGTCTCCCGGCAAAAGATCTGAGCGGTGGAAAACTGGGGTTGTTTGCCAGCCATGAGCGGCATACATGTTGACCTGTGCTGCTGCCTCTAAAGGGGTTGAGCGTTGAGTAGAAATCACAGGCTCGTGGGGCCGATCGGTTAGCCCAATGACTTCAACTGAAATCGCTTCAACTACAAGATTGCTGTGCTCATAATTAAACCCATACCGTTGCCGATGGGCTTGCTCAAACCGAGCAATGATTGGCTTAACGTCGTTCAACGCCTGATCAGTTTCAAAACTGATCAGGATTGCCGAATCACTCCCCTGATAGCGGAGATGAAGTTTGCGGAGAGTCTGCATCTGCGTATCGACTACGTCCTGATCTCGTAACTCTGCTTTGGCCGCAACCATCAGGTTCGCCAGAAGGTGATTGAGTTGAGGAATTAAATCCTCTGTTAATGGGGCTTCGACGGCTCGTTCTTTTAGCACCCGTTGGTCTGCCAGCCCCATGCCATAGGCAGATAGCACGCCTGCAAACGGATGTAAGAAAACTTGTTTCATGCCCAATGAGTCAGCAATCAGGCAGGCGTGCTGTCCGCCAGCTCCGCCAAAGCAGCAGAGGGTGTATTCGGTCACGTCATAGCCGCGTTGAACCGAAATTTTTTTGATGGCACTGGCCATCTTTTCGATCGCGATCGTGAGAAACCCTTGAGCTACTTGTTCGGGAGTTCGTTCATGACCTGTTGCAGTTTGAATCTCCGCTGTCAGGGTGGCGAACTTTTGCCCCACCGCCTCCGTATCTAAGGCCAAATTTCCATTGAGACCAAAGACTGCCGGGAAAAAAGCAGGCTGCAACTTACCCAGCATCACGTTGCAGTCCGTTACGGTCAGAGGTCCACCTTGACGATAGCAGGCAGGTCCAGGTTTGGCCCCAGCGGACTCTGGTCCTACGCGGTAACGGGTACCATCGAAAAAAAGAATAGACCCCCCTCCAGCGGCAACCGTATGGATGGACATCATCGGTGCCCGCAGGCGCACTCCCGCTACTTCTGTTTCAAACGTCCGCTCATACTCTCCTGCATAATGGGCTACATCGGTAGAGGTTCCACCCATATCAAAGCTAATGATTTTGTCCAATCCCGCAATTT
>JBAUTA010001199.1:0-8570 GCA_049581985.1 Kovacikia sp. | reverse complement strand
GAAATGTGAGGCATAGTGGGGCACGAAGCACCCCACTATGCCTCACACCCTTGAAATAGGCTATATCGCTGTAGCCCTATTGGTTAGCACGGGGTATGGGCTTCGCCGCAAATGATAGAACCTCTAGCCGAGGCAATGCCCCCACTCCCCCATAGGGCAAGATTTATGATTTGCAACACTAGTTAGAAAATGCGGAAGATAAAGGGGTAGCGGAAGGCTTGGTCAGGTGTACTCAAACAGTGAGTGATCGCCCAAATTGTCAAGCCCCAGTGAACCAACCACCAGATTCCCCCAGCCAAGCCAAAGGTAATAAAAGATAAAGGAATCAGGATAATGCCGTACAACCAGACGTTGAAGTGAAAGTTAATCGCTTCTCTGGCGTTGTCCTTAACGACTGGGTCATCAGACACGAGCAGTATGGCGATCGGGATTTCGATCGCGACAATCAGACCGCTTAAAAAAATTGATCCATGAGCCAGCGCAGACAACAATTTGCGCTTATCGGCATCAAATACTTTGGGACTTTGCATCTTTAAGCCTCCCATCCCCTGGGCTTTACTACATTGCCACTATACAGCGAACTTAATCGTTACAGGTTGGGGAGAATACAACTCTCCAGGAGGGGTTTACCGAAGGTGAAGGACAAAGCACAGAAGAAGGAGAGCGGAAATCAGAGGACAAAGCGCGGGGATCAGAAGACTTTTATCTCCCTTTTTTGAAGCATGGTCAGCAGGGCACGATCGCCTCTGCTTTCGGTTGTCTGACAAACACGCTGCCAGAGGGACTTGTCTTCACGGTAGATACCGAGTGCTGAGATCGCCGCCTTTGCATCGAGGGTACTGCCTTCCGCAATGACTGTTATCAGAAAATCTAAAGCTGTATCATGGCGGAGCATTGCGATCGCCAGTAGTCCACTGCGACGAAGTTCTGGCTCATAGGTTTGCTTCCACCAGTCCCGGAGGATGGGAAATGCCTGCGATAGACGAGATTCGCCGAGCGCCAGAACTGCCGCTTCGATCGTCTCCCCATCTTGAGTCCGATTAAGCGCTTCCTTTGCAGGGTACAAAAAACTGTTAACCAGGGGAATCGTCGCCTCAGGATCCAGTTTGAGCAGCGCAATCAGACACTCAATCAGAACAGCAGGTTGATCCCCCACCTTTACCCGTAACCGTAACAGGGGAATTCCTGCTGGATTCTCTGCATAGGCGATCGCCCGTGCCGCTGCAATTCGCGCTTCCACCTCCGAATCTGCTAGTAAATCACCCAGCTCTACCATCACCTGGGGGTAATTCATTCTCACTAAACCCAGAGCGCAAACGCCTCGAAGCGTGGTGGCTTTATCTTCCTTTCCTCCCCAGACCGGTTCCATCTGCACATGCCGGATACCCCGCAGGAACAAGCTCTCTGAATGGTATTCCAGATGGTACAGTGTTTCTACAATTTCTTTTTTAGCAAGACAACCGGGGTCAGATTCAACTGGCTTAACCATCATCCGATCGAAGGCTGCTATCAAATCGGGAATGAGTGCCCCTAGCGCAGCCTCTCGCACGATTTTGGCGACCTGAGCAATGGCAACGGAATACTTACCCTTGAGGATTTGACGCAAGGTTGCGATCGCCTCATCCGAGGAGGGATGCTCACGCACCTGTGCCAGGATATCCAGGGTTTCTTCCAGCTTGCGGGATTTTGCCATTATTCATTATATCAATTCAAAAAATGAAAATTGATAAGCTAAGTCAACGCACCAATTCAAGTGTGCAGTTGTTGTCAGAATAGTAATTTAAAATTCAATCTACCCAAAAACAATACGCTTCTTTAAGAAGTAAGTAATCACTGAAACTAAAAGAGCTGAAAGTGCAAAAGCAGACATCTTTGATAACTCAGTTAACAACCACGCATCTAAAAGGAATTCGCGCAATTTAATCGAGCATATTAAACTAACAACCATTCCGATAAAACCGACATTCCGCAGCTTGCCACCAAAGATAGATCAATTCATCCGTACCCCACTTCAGCTAGTGCATAGTACAAGAAAACTATGCCATACAAAGATCATACATAGGTACTTTGACTCTGCCTATAGCGGTTGCGCAATGTGGGATATAAGCGGTAAAAAAATCTGAAACTTGTGCTTTCAGAGTGTTTACTTCGCTTGGCAAAGACAATTTGATTATTACCTACTTTTTCAGAGGTATAGATCAAGCGTTCGATTTCAAAGAGGTTATCTTCTCCATCTCCATCCATCACGATGACCCAGACCCCCTTCAAGTTGCCATACACATACCACTACAATTTCTCTCTGGTGACCAAGATTGCGACTTAGCTCTAAGAATATTAACTGTCTGAATTTGGTTATATTTCTGATTAACCAGCGAATCTGGAAAGGTTAATTGAATTCCCCTCTGTGGACCAAGCATTATGCGAACGATCGCCGAAATTAACGACAAAATTAGCCGTCAGGGTGCCGTGGTGTTGACGGTGGAGGAGTTGAAGGCACGGGTTGCCGAAGTGGGTGTGACTCAGACTGCAAAAGAGGTAGATGTGGTTACCACAGGGACCTTTGAGCCAATGGAAGCCTCCGGAGCAATCCTCAACCTGGGACATACCGATCCGCCGATCAAAATTCGTCAATGCTGGGTGGGTGGCGTTCCTGCCTACTCCGGGTTTGGAGCGGTAGATTTGTATCTGGGAGCAACCCAGGCAGCGGAAGAGAATGATGGGGAGGAGCTTCGAGAGAGAGGGGGCGGTGGTTATGTAATTGAGGATTTGATTGCAGGTAAGCCCGTTTCCCTGAGAGCCGTAGGCCAGGTAACAGATTGCTATCCGCGAGCCTCCTTTGAAACCACCATCACCCGCGATACGATTAACCAGTTTTACCTGTTTAATCCGCGTAACCTTTATCAAAACTTTGTTGTGGGCGTAAATGGGGGCGATCGCCCCCTTTTCACCTACTTGGGGCCTCTGCAACCCCGCCTATCAAATGCTGTTTACTCCAATCCTGGAGCGATTTCTCCCTTGCTAAATGACCCGGATTTACAGGTAGTTGGGATTGGTACTCGCATTTTTCTGGGAGGTGGGATTGGCTATGTTGCCTGGGAGGGAACGCAACACTTTCCTTTGCAAAAGCGGTTACCCAACCGGACTCCGATCGGCCCAGCGGCGACCCTGGCCCTGATTGGGGATGCGAAGCAAATGGATGCTCGCTGGGTAAGGGGATGCTATTTCAAAAGCTATGGGCCTTCGCTCATGCTAGGGGTAGGGGTTCCCCTACCCGTTCTGCATGAGGAAGTAGTGGCCCACTGTGCCGTGCGGGATGAGGAAGTGGTGGCACCGATCATGGATTTTTCGATTCCCCGGCGTGTGCGTCCTACCTTTGGGCTGGTTAGTTATGCCCAACTTAAATCCGGTCGGATTGTGCTGGATGGCAAAACGGTGCGGGTTGCCCCTCTTGCCAGCACCTACCTCTCGCGACAGGTTGCCCTGACCCTCAAGCAGTGGATCGAAGCCGGAGATTTTTTGCTGAGCGAATTTGTCGCCCCTGTATCCACCAACCAGACTTTTTTGCCTCAGGATGTTTGGGGTTCGCAATTGGCGATCGATTGAACGCGATCGCTAGGGTTTCAAATCATCAATTTTGCACCCTGGGGGTTTGGGGGCGATGCCCTCAAGAAGGGGTGGAACCCCTTCACCCCTTTCAAAACTTTATTACTGGTCTACTAGTCTAATTCTCCAAACTCCAGGATCAGGTCGTTTTGCTCTAGGATACTATCCTCCTTGAGCAGATTGGCAGTTACCAGACGGGCAACGCGACTGCTTCTCCAATAGCGGCTATGGTCATTCACTAATCCCAAAGCCATTGCCACATCTCCCATACTTTTTTTCAAAAAGTTGCGCTCACCCAAATATTTATCTTGCAGGTAAAGGAGAGAATCTTCCCCTTTAAGGCTGGCTCCAAGGGGATAGGCAAAGACATCGGAAGCATGAATAATGTTAATCCAGCGAAGCGGATCGCCCGTGTACCGGCTGGCAAATTGCTGGAGCCGCTGGGTATTAATATTCAGCACAGGGTTGAAAAATAGCAGCGGCGAACCGAGGGTGGTGATGCTTCTGAGCTTGATTTTTCGCCCCGGACCCGCTTCACTCAATCCCTTAATCACGTTTCGAATATAAAATGCCGGATCATTGGGGGCAAAGGTTTCTGAGAACAGGATGTCCCACAGAATCACGCTGCCAAGGGAGTGGGCAACGATGTGCAGGTCTTCTTCAAAGGGGGTGTCCTTGAGAAAATTGAGGAACTGAACTGCGATAATCCTCCGGATTTCACGCCCCTGATGGCTATTTAGATAGTAAAAAATGTCGTTGAAGAAACCGGAAATTAGCTGTTCCCGCCGCTGCCGATAGTGAAAAACATCGTCGATATCAATTTGGGGATGCTGCCACTTAAAGGCTTCCAGATCTTGCTCTACCCAGTCCCAAAGCTGATCGGTCTTGCCCAAAGCATCTCCCCAAAAGCAGGAATAAAACTCTGGTAGAACCATCCCCCGCTCAGAGAAGGCTTCGATTACGCCCGATCGCAGCGGATCCGCATATTCCACCTGCCTCACCGAAGCTCCATGCATGAACCAAACTAACATTTGCGCTATTCCTTAGGATTAAGGACTGCGGACTGGAGATGG
This sequence comes from Kovacikia sp., assembly GCA_049581985.1. Classification (GTDB taxonomy): domain Bacteria; phylum Cyanobacteriota; class Cyanobacteriia; order Leptolyngbyales; family Leptolyngbyaceae; genus Kovacikia. Next base: position 3,894 of record JBAUTA010001199.1, on the reverse strand, counting down.
GGGACCCAAGGGTATTGGTATCCTATTTCCCAGCTTGCCTGAACGATTGAAAATATAACAGCAGTACAGGCACCAGGATAATCCCTGAGGTGGCGATCGCTGCCCTTACCGAAAAATCATTTCCGATCATACCGACTACCGGCCCTCCCAAAATTTGTCCGATCGCAGTGATCTGGCTCCCCATCGAAAAAACCGTCGCCCGTGTGGCCGAATCGAGCTTCTGGTTAATCCAGGTGGTATAAAGCGGGTGGTGTACTGCCCGCAGCAAATCGGTTCCCCAGCAAGCGGCAAGTGCCAGTTCAAAGCTCTGCGCCAGGCTGAAGGCCACAAGACTGGCAATTAGCAGACTGTCCATGACAAACAGGATTTTGATGGCAGCACAGCGTTGGATAAACTGCCGTCGCACCAGCTCAACTCCCAAAATGCTGAGCAGACTGGCGATCGCATTAATAATCCCAAACCAGACGATCGGCTCCAGTTTTCCCAAATCGGGAAAGCTAAAGTTTTCCAGAAAATGTAGCTCCCAGAGACGATCTAGCCCCTCGCTAGCCAATCCATGAAACGCTCCGATTCCCAGAATCGTCATCAACATTGGCTGTCGTCGAATCAGCTCCACACTCCCCCGCACAGTATGGGTCATTGCCTTCCAGGAGGTTGGGTGGTTGTGAACAGATCGCTCAAACAGCCGTTCAGGCATCCATAACAGTAAGAAAAGTCCCAGCCCCATCAGGAGGCACCCCCCCATGACGATCGGCAAGCCCAACCGCAGATTGGCAAGCCCCACTCCCAAAAAAATTCCGAATAGCCCACCGACCTGGCTTGATTGGGCGCCCCGTAAATAAATCTGGTGTGCGCCTTCCTCTCCTACTTCATCGGCGATCCAGGCTTGTTCTGCCCCGCTCGTGAAGGTGTAGCCAATCCCCCAAAGCACCTGGGCCAGCAAAATGACACCAAAAACGGGATACAGTCCCTCCAGGATAAAGGCGACCCCCGTTAAGAACATCCCTATAATGATGGACAGACGACGGCTGTAAACATCTGCTAAAACTCCCGTTGGAATTTCGCACAGAAAGACCGTAGCTTTCATCACAGTCCCCACCAGCACTAATTGCAGCGGATTCAAGCCTGCGACGTTGACCCGATAAACGGCACTAACTGTTACAACCGAGTAATTGAACAGCGTCGAAGCTGCTGTCAGAATCAGGTAAACAGTCGTTGCAGGCAGCTTCCTCATAGAGCGGTGTCAGTCGAGCAGCGAAGAACTTGGGCTGCCTCTTTAGGCTTCCCGGACTTCCTGGCTCACCATGCAACCGCTGCTGACAAAATCCGAAATCAAATCATCCCCATTTAAACCATGAAAATGGCAGATAGGGGTGGGGCTTCGCCCCCAGCCACGGGTTTCACTACTCGGCTAAGACCCTCGGTGAGCACAGCTCGACTGGGCTTACAGTGAAAGTCCCTGCACCCCGTTCCTATCTGTCGCGTTTGCTTTTTAAATGGGTAAGTAGCTGGGCGCAATTAAATAAAAGATGGAGTTTGGGGGTGGAGGGGGTGGAACCCCCTGCCTGGGGGCGCAGCCCCCATTTCCCCTTCTTACAATTAATTAGAGCTACCTACTTATCGGTTTCTCAAAGACAATTCCGGTTCTGACTGGAGAAAACCCAACGGACTCATATAACCGTCTTGCCCCGGTTGGGTTTTGGGTATCAACTCCCAACCGGGCAGTGTCCATCCCTGCGGCCTTAAGTCGATTGAGACTTTCTAGCAAAATTGCCCGTCCCAAACCCATCCGCCGAAAGCCCCGACGAGTTCCTAGCAGATGCACTCGACCCAGCTCGCGCCCAGTACAGGCGTTATATTTGGGGTCAATTTCGCTGTAGCAAAAAGCAGCAAAGGTGCCATCGGGGGCGATCGCAACTAAATCCAACTCTGACCTGTAGGTAGGAATCGTCAACCAGTGGTTGGCTTCCTCCAGGGTCATTGTGTGGTGATCCCAGGGATCGATAAATGACTGGTTGTATAGATCAACCCAGGCTGGGGTATCTGATTCACCCATAGTCTGACGCAAGGTGAACCCTGGAGGAAGCTGAGGTTGGGGAATGGGAACCTGGAGCGATCTTTCCATTCGGGAGAAGTATCGCACTGCCTGGAATCCCTTGCGGTTTAATAAAGTGATGCGATCAGTCGAGGTTTCATGGGCACTGGATCGCAGCTTGGCTGGAAGCCCGCGCTCTTGACTGAGCTGGCGCATTAAGGCTTCGGCCCAGGCCAGCATCTCAGCTTCCAGACCTAGAGTACGGGCAGACGGAAGAACACTGAAATAGAGAAAGCCATCCTGGATTGCTTGCGGTTCTGATATCCACATTTGGGCAAAACCAATCAGCTTGCCATTGGCACCTTCCCACAGGCGCAGATCCCGCAGTTGATTAATTGCAGGATCACTCAATTCAACCTGGAGTTCCTCAACAGAAGTCCATTCATCAAGACGATCAACCACCTCGCAAGCATTCAGCAGCTCAACGATCGCGGGTAAATCAGCTTCTCCTCGATAGGAACGCAGCGTTAGCGTAAGCATAAAAATCCCATCCGACAACTAAGTAGAGCTGTTTGCAGATTTGCAGATCAATGGAGTACCGGGGGAAGAGAGTAGCGCCCCCTGTTCATCTTTAGATTCAGAAGAGGGGCTGGCGATTCCGCAATTGCAGAAAATCTCTACGTCTGACGAATTGGGTGTTGGAGCCGTCGAATCCTTTCAGGGGATAGCATGGAGGTACTGATTGCGCTGTCTGCGATCGTGAAACGTTGAATTTGGGATAATTAAAGCGTGTCTGCGATGGTTCAGCCTCCTAAAGGGTCGTAGATTGAACCGGCATTTATTGCAAGATTTGTTGAAAACAGTAATCTGTTAAGAACCATTGAGTTCAGTGCCTATTCCGAATTTCGGCTCAAACAATCCGCCAGAAGAGTCTGCGCTGTCTGACTTCTGGTTAGCACTGGCAATTGGTAACTCGCGCGTACACTGGGCAATTTTCGCAGGAACCCAACTACAGCAAACCTGGGACACGCCCCATCTTTCTCTGGAGGCATTTCAGCAGTTACAGGCGAATCAATTTGACTTCACAACGCTCCCTTCTGTTCCCCCTATTCCCCCTTACCCTGAACTCTGGATCGCCTCTGTTGTCCCCAGCCAAACCGCTCTTTGGCAAAATTATCTCCGCGTCCGTTTTCTTACCCTGGAACAGGTGCCGTTGCAGAAAACTTACCCCACCTTCGGCATCGATCGGGCCTTGTCCGTCTGGGGTGCTCTTTCCACGGTCGGTGCTCCCGTTCTGGTAATTGATGCGGGTACCGCCCTTACTTTTACCGGCGCAGACAGAAATCACCAATTAATTGGAGGAGCGATTCTGCCAGGATTGCAGCTCCAATTCCAGGCACTGAGCCAGGGAACTGCTGCCCTCCCCGAACTCCCTCCTCCCCGCTCCCTGCTTGCCACTCCCCTACCGCTCCGCTGGGCCCTCGACACCGAAAATGCGATCGCTAGCGGCGTCATCCATACCCTTATCGCAGGCATCCAATCCTTTCTCAAAGACTGGTGGCAGCAGTTTCCAGACAGTACGGTAGTGTTCACTGGCGGGGATGGAGAGCGTTTGTCCTCCTATCTCAAGCAGCAAAAACCTGAATTGGCAGCCAAGATCATAGTCAATCCTGCGGTCATTTTTGAGGGGATAAGCGCGATTAGGGAAAGAGATTTTGGTTTTTAGATTTTGGTTTTTATACCGATTTAAATGGCGGACAGGGCAAATTGGGGACGGGGTGCAGGGGTGGAACCCCTGGCTGGGGGCGAAGCCCCCACACCCCCATCTGCAACCTTCATTTTTTAAATTGGTATTAGAT
>JBAUTA010001198.1:0-1803 GCA_049581985.1 Kovacikia sp. | reverse complement strand
CCCAATTACTTACGAATAGTAGATTGAGCCAGATTAACAGAGAATCTATAACTCCAGTTCAGAAATTTCAACCAGACTTATACCCATTTAAACGGTAAACATGCGGATGAATCGCGGGGTGTAGGGTCGGAACCCCTGGCTGGGGCCGAAACCTCCTACTCTCTCATCGACAATTTCCATGCTTTAAATTGGTATTATCTTAGCAACCCTGACCCTCTGAAATCTCTTAACTATCTATATTTTTCGCCTGCGAGTATGAGCAGGAAATTTAAACGCTGGGAGTTCTATTTAACGCTGCCGGAAGATTAAATTCTGATCTAAAGCCTCTTTTGCCCATTAAGGTGCCTATTAAGGTTATTTATTTGGTTTGAGAAGAATTTGGGATTACTTTTGTTAAATCGATCTGGGGAATGAATTGACCTGTCGTAGCATAGTTGTAGCCGAAGTACCCAATGCCGAGGATGAGCGCGATCGCCAACAGCGCCCCCAAAATTCCATCCCCTGAGCGGAGGCGAGAATTGACGATGCGATCGCGCTGACCATCTCGATAGCCTCTCAGGTAGTCAGGACTCTCAGCGACTTCTGGCCTATCTAGTTTTCTCATAAAGCTTCTCTGAACTCATCAAAACCTTTTCAAAAAAAGATTTTCTTGAGCTTATCGAGGCTAGATGAAAATTCCCTCTGTCCCGAAGCAGATTCTTATCCCAATTTAAAAAATAAAGGCTGCAGATGGGGATGTGGGAGCTTCGCCCCCAGTCAGGGGTTCCACCCCTGCACCCCGTCCTAACCAATCGGGCTACGGCTATAAAAAGTAAACACGGCAGATGGAAATGGGGGGGCGGGGGCTTTCGCCATAAGCACTTAGCTGAACCGGGAAACCCTGATTTTTTTGGGTATTAAAACATCCACTCCAGCACAATCCCAATCCGGCTGTCTTTCCGTTGGCGAGCATTTTGTTTTTGAATATCGGTCGCCAGACGCAGATGATCGGTTAGGGCATAACCAAGCGAAAGGGTCGTCAGTCCCACTTCTTGGTCAGTGCCGGGAGCAACCCAACTTTGGGTCAGCGCAATGTCGGCAGCGCCCGTGCGAGAGGGAACCAGCAGCAAGCGTAGACCGGCGTTTAAGCCATCGGTAGAATAGCGAGTCGTTTCCAGATGACGATAGCCCAGCACTGGTGCCAGGTTGATGCGGTTCCCTAGGGGCAGTACGTAGTAGCGCAAATCGGTTCCCCAAGCTTCGCGCTTACCGTTAAACGATGCCTGATAATCGCTGCTGAGAGTTAGTCCTGTGCGCCCAATGAATAAATCTTCCAAACCTATATTCAATCCCCCTGCTTGGTTTGTTGAGGGAAATTGGGAATAGCCCAGGCGTAACCGGGTCCGAAAGGCAGGATCGTGCCTGATATCTTCCTGAATATTGGGGATCTTTTGCAGCCAGCGTTGGAGGACAGGACTGGATTTGATCAGGTTTGGAGGCAGGTCAAGGGAAGGGGAAGCAGGGGCAGGAGGTGACGGGGGTAAGGCTTCAGCCAACTCTGAAGAGGATTGCTGACAGCGCGGTGTTATCGCTTCATCTGCTTGGCTGCGTCCTGGTTCTGCCTTATTTTGCTGGGTTAAATCGATCGCTGAATTCGATCCCCGATCGGGGGGTGTGCTCCAAGCAGGCAGGGCTGTGAATGGGAAGCTAAGGTAGAGAACGCAAATTGGAATTAGTTTCTGGTAGGACTTACCTGCCTGGGGCTGAAACCATCGATCCTCACCTTTGCTGCTTAAACAGGCGGGAATCTCTAAAGCGCTCTGT
>JBAUTA010001197.1:0-2351 GCA_049581985.1 Kovacikia sp. | reverse complement strand
CTCTTGCCCATCGCTTAGAAGTTGCCAGAGCAGCTAATAACACCCAGCTTATTACCTTGCTGGAACGAGAACGCCAGCAAATTGAGGTAGTGGGCAGAAAGCAAGAGGCTCCTGCTTTAGCTCCGATCGCCCGGTTGCGAACCTTCTGGCAGCAATTAGTAGACGCTATCGCGAATTCCACCAAGCTAGACGTCTGGCAGTCCGTTGACAGCTATGGAGTTGCCTGGTGGAATGTCTACGATCCACACACTGGAAAATCAGTTTGCACTGACTCGGAATCTGAAATGCGTCAGTGGATTGAAGACAATTATCAGGAAGATTAATTAAGGGACTGGCGTGAGTCCAGACGCTTGCTGACCCAACTGACAATGCCGCTGAGGATTGCGCCAGCCATAAAGATGCCGATCGCGGGGGTGAAGACTGGGTCCCAAAGTTTGTACCAGAGATCTAACCCCAGCGAGATCCCTGCGCTACGACCAAGCAGGGCGATCGCAAGCCAAAAAAAGCTGACCAGCACTAAAAATAAATCCGCCATTAAAGCCAGATTTAGCCACTGGAGGAGCTTATCTTTCATAGTTTCAGCTTTCCTAAAAAATGAATCGTGCTATTAAGATTAGCAAAAAAGATGGCTGTAATTAAAACTAAAACAGCCATCAAGGTTTGCTATGCAAGATAGATTTTGGCTAGAAACTCATAGAAATCTTTTTATTCTTGGGAGCCCGTAGGCAATTCCAAACTATCAGGATCCACATAGTAGCAGACTGCATCATTCATGCAGATTAATGCCCATCCTGCGCTGTCAATATCTACTAGGTTGTAGGATGTTTCTCGAACAAAAAATCCTTTGTGATTTCGAGTTCCTGGCTTGACTTCGATGCGGTCGAGGATCATAGGTGCCCCCCCTGGAACTACAGATAAGCTGAAAAACTAATAACTTAGCCCTTCATTGGATTAACCAAATCTTACCACTGGATTCTGAGAATTACCGTTAAATTGTTTAAGCAAATATAGCGTTATGTAACGAGTAATACCTGACTTGAGAAAATAAAGTAATCCAGAAAACCAGATATTCTTAATTTTCCAGCAATTTGTTCTGGAAAGTTAGATTCAAGCTGTTAGCTTAATCTTTAGTTACAAGCATTCTAAGTTTAGAGCGATTAGATTTTGGGTTGGCTGACTGACCAATCTTCGGCTTGCCTCACAGTACGCCAGGAAATTCATTTCCTGGCTTATAGCTAAAGTCCTCTCAAGAGGACTGGCTAGGGAGTTCAGTCCATTTGAAGGGACTTCTGCTGTTAGCCCAGAAATGGATTTCTGAGCGATGAGGAACGAAGCAATAAGGTTTTCAGAGCTTTTGTCAGTCAAGCAGAATTTTGGGTTGCCAGTAGAGAAGTAGAAGTAAGTAGGTAGTCCTAATCCATTGCCAGAAAGAGCATGGAGGTTTCGGCCCAGTTCTCCATCCGCAGCCTCTATTCTTTAAACTGGGATTACAAAAAGCTGGGATAGCTGTCGCCCCTACCTTCTATGCTTCTACTCATTGCTCACAAATCCTGCTGGCTGGACATTGGAAGCTTCTATCGCTGCTTTGAGCGTGTGCCAGGTCAAGGTTGCACATTTGATGCGGACCGGGAATTGGGATACGCCCTGCATGACGTTTAGTTTCCGCAACTCGGTTGGGAACTCGTCTTTCCCCTGCATCATGTTTTGGAACTGCTGAACCATTTGCAAGGCTTCGCTCAGGTTTCTGCCGCGCATCGCCTCTGCCATCAAGTCGGCGGACGCCATGGCGATCGCGCATCCCTCCCCTTCAAATTTGACATCCTCAATCCGATCGCCGGCTTCATTTAACTTTAAGGTCAACTCGATCGTGTCGCCGCAGGAGGGATTGTGCCCTTTTTGATAGCGGTCTACTGGATCGGTTTTACCGCGATGTCGAGGTTTTTTGTATCGTTCCAGAATGACTTGTTGGTAGAGATCGCGCAGATTTTCCAAAGCCATGAGCCACAATTATTAACATTTTTTACTCTTCCCTATCCTATCGAAGAAAGGGGAGCGTGGGAGGCTAGTTAGGCAGGTTGGGCTGTATGGTCCTGCGGCTTCCGGGTCTTTTCCCTCAAAAAAAAGAAGATCGGCTTAACAGTTCTTGCTGCAATCTCCCTCCTATAACGATCCTATTTGGATTGTGAGCAGGGATTCCACTAGAATCCTTGCTCACAAAGCCTCCCAAACTCACAACTGATTGAGGACTGCGATATATAGCTATCGCCAGATCGATGAGGGCATTGGATTCAAGGGGGAGTGGGGGCGTGGCCCCCATCTGGGGGTAGAGCCCCTGCACCCCGCCCTAACCC
>JBAUTA010001196.1:0-2502 GCA_049581985.1 Kovacikia sp. | reverse complement strand
ATTATTTGGTGCGAGATTTACGTGCAGGATATGGATCGGGCGAAACAGTTTTATGAATCAGTGTTCCAGGTGAAATTAGAGAAGCTCGAAAGTCCTGGAATGGAAATGTGGGCGTTCCCGATGACGATGGAGGGGGTGGGTGCCTCTGGCGCGTTAGTTAAGATGGACGGGGTCAAGCCCGGTGGAAGTGGCACGATCGCTTACTTCCATTGCGATGAGGTCGCTGTAGAATCGGAGCGAGTCGTCCAGGCAGGTGGGCAAATCTATAAACCCAAAATGTCAATCGGTCAGTACGGGTTTATGGCGTTGGCGATCGATACGGAAGGAAATATGATCGGCCTCCATATGCCGTCCCAAGAGATGAAGTAAGCCTCCCAGGCTGCTCAATTACTGGCTATTTGTCAAGTGACTCAGCTTCATGCTGGCAAACAAACCGCTGGGATTGAAAGCAGAGCTTCCCTCTCCTTTGAGGAACGCTTGCGCTCAGCGAACATCTGAGTAAAAACGTCAACCGTTGGAAACACCAGGGACTGCGAAAAATCCCAATTCCCAAAAAGGATGGAACAAATCGCTTGCTCAAGGTACCAACTATGGCGGATCGGGCTTGGCAATGCCTCGCCAAATTCGCAATAGAACCCGCGCACGAAGCCACTTTCCACGCAAGAAGCAATGGGTTTAGGAAAGGGCGCTCGGCTCATGACGCGCAGAAGACCTTGTTTAACAACCTGCGCTCTCAATCGAAGGGAATCGATAAACGAGTCATCGAACTCGATATCGAAAAATGCTTCGACAGAATTTCACACTCAGCCATGAATCCTGTCATGACTACATCCACATGAGCAAAAGCGTAAGCTAAGAATATCGGGAGCCGGATCCCGTCAAAATGGCACGTCCGGAGCTAAATGGGAGGGGCGGAGAATAATATCTCCCCTCGACCTAACCTGGGGACTGGGGGAGAAAATCCCCTGGTTGCCCGATTAGACCGCCGCTATCTCCACTAGACGGTCACCTTTCGGTCGGAATTTGGGCGTTGTAAGGGGTTCAGTGACTCTTAGAATGATGGCTTCTAGCTCCAATAGTAGCGCGGGGTTCCCCCCAATGAGAAGAAAAAAGCCGATTGCACAGGAATCATGTTCCCATAATTTCGTTGCAACTTGTCATTAAGATGACAGTTAGGGCTTCGTAGTCAGTATTCACGCTGCCAACTCGGTTCTGTTAGACGGAACCTTTAAAGCACAAACTGCTATCAATATCTTGCAAACTGGCGCAGCCACTTAATGCCATTGCCAGATCAAACTCATTCTGTAGGATCTCTAGCACATGCTGCACCCCGGCACTGCCTGCCACCGCCAGCCCCCATAGGATAGGACGACCCACCAGGACGGCGTTTGCCCCTAAAGCCAGGGCTTTAAGGACATCGGTGCCGCGTCGAATGCCACCATCAACCAGTACCTCAGCACGACCATTCACAGCCGCTACAATCTCCGGTAGAGCCTCGATCGATGAGATCGCCCCATCCAGTTGTCGTCCGCCATGATTAGAGACAATGATGCCCTGAGCGCCATATTCAACCGCTCGTACCGCATCATCACCCCGCAAAATTCCTTTGAGCACTAAGGGTAAGGGAGATAGGGACTGTAACCACTCCAGATCGGTCCAGGTCAAAGCCGGATTGATTTGTTCTAGAAAGTACGAAAACAGTCCTGACTCTTGGGACCCCTGGGGACTTTCTAGTGCCTTGAGCGAAGTGAGGTTTGCCAGTTCCATGCTGGTAGGAAGCACAAAGCGATTACGGCGATCGCGTTCCCGCTGTCCCAGGACAGGCGCATCTACTGTCAGGCAAAGCGCTGCGAACCCTGCGGCATACGCCCGTTCCACCAGGGCTTTGGTCAACCCGCGATCGCGATGAACATAAAGCTGAAACCAGGGTCTTGGAGTACCCGTTAAGGTTTGGCTGACAGCAGCCACGCTTTCCAATGGCTTGGTTGATAGGGTACTCAAGACCATCACCGTGCCTATTTGAGCGGCTGCTCTGGTGGTAGCTAGTTCGCCGTCGGGATGGGCTAAACATTGAAAAGCCATCGGCGCAACCAGTATTGGCAACGCCAGGGGTTGCCCCAGCACCGTGACATTCATCTGGCGATCGCTGACATTTACCAGCATTCGTGGACGCAACCGCAATCGTTCAAAGGCAGCTCGATTGTCTCGCAAGGTAACTTCGTCCCAAGCGCCACTAGCGTAGTAATCCCAGGACATGGGTGATAGTTGCTGGGCGGCACAGTGTTCATACTCCAACACACTGAGCGGTAACTCATGCCTGGACATTCTAATGACCTCTACAATTACGTTTTCCAGCTTAGCGTTCAACTTCCTTCTGGTATCAGCAGGCCAGGATCCTTGAAGTTGGGGGGATGCTTAGAAAGGCTTACCCTAATAGCTATACGGGGTGCAGGGGTAAAACCCCTGGCTGGGGGCAAAGCCCCCACACCCCCATCTGCAACC
>JBAUTA010001195.1:0-9884 GCA_049581985.1 Kovacikia sp. | reverse complement strand
CTTTTAGAGCATCCGTCAGACTAGCAGCCGCAGAAACAATGAGCTGGGTATTTGCCTGGGCGATCGTGGGAGCGGGATTGAGCACCCGAATGCCACAGACTGCGCCCAATGTCAGAACCAATAACGTGATAAAAACTAGAAATCGTTGTCTTTTCATACAAACCTCTAAGGTACTCTGCCGACAGATTACGTACTGGGTGCAATTCAATACAAGATGATTTGGAGGCGAGATGAGGTGTCGCCCCACCTCCCCTTTCTGGCTCCTCTCCTTTTTGACGCTTCCCATTTCTGACAAAGAACAGGGATACCTACTTACTGCTTGCGGTGGACTATGACCCACCCAACTCAACCCCCAGCCAGGGAAGCTTTCTTTAATAGATAGGGCTAACCATGCTGAAAATCGCTGTAATGATGAGCGTTATTAAAATAAGACTATAGTAATCAGCTTAGTTAAACAATCGCAAAGTCTATTCTTAGAACAAATACATTTAACTTTAATTGGTACTCAGAATTGGTACTCAGAATTCAAATACAAAATCCTAATCTATTTTACAAATCAAAGAGGCAAAAAAGGTGTAAGTCAATACAAAAGAATATTCCAATCAGTCTCATTTCCAGTAGAATGCATGGGTAAAATAATTATTTATAGGATTATGTTTACCGATAAAATATTGGTAAGAAGTGATTTGATTTCGCACTTGTATTAAACACTCAAGGAGTTGGTCATGCAAATTAGTGCCCGCAATGCCCTCAAGGGGACAGTCAAAGCAGTTAGCGTGGGGGCGGTGAATACGGAAGTTGTTTTGGAAGTTGCCCCAGGCGTTGAAATCACTGCCATTATTACCAAAGCTTCAGCTGATAACTTAAGCTTAGGTGTGGGCAAAGCAGCCTATGCCGTTGTCAAAGCCAGTGATGTAATGGTCGCGATCGATTAAGGGAACACAAGACCTCCGATTTCTTGAAAAAACCGGAGGTCTTGAAGTTAAAAAACAAGAAATCGGAGGCTTTCACATCAACCTCTTTTACGGGCAACAATATGGAAAATATGCCAGTACTTTTCTTCGCCGATCGCCGTTACTCCCGGATGCTCTTCTTCGTCTAGCCACTCAACTTTAAAGGGTTGTAAAAGTCCTTCAATTTGTTGGCGTGTGTGATGGGTTCGATTGGGATAAATGGTCCAGGAGTCCCGATCACCAAACAACTGGCCGCAAAACCGCCCGTCTGGTTTGAGCGATGTCACGATCGTTTTCCAAAGATTGGGAAAATCTGGGGGTGGACAAAAAGGGAGACAAAAGCTGGCATTCACCAGATCAATCCGGGCAGGCAAAGTCAAGGCTTCAAAGCGCATTAATTGAGTTTGAAGCAACTCATCGGGCAAGTCAGGACGATCGAGCAGGCGATCGAATGCCTTCTGTTCCCCATCGATCGCTAAAACCTGCCAACCTCGCCGCAATAATTCCACCGTATCCCGTCCATCACCACAGCCGAGATCAACGGCCAACCGAGGACGGTCTGGAAACGGCTCTGCCTCAAAGTTTGCCAGCGCTCTCAGCAACGTTTCACGGGGCGGGCGACCTGCCACCGCTTGATAGTAGGTCGCCCAATTTTGTCCAGAAGCATGGGAATGGGTCGATTGGGTCATACTCAGACAAGCGCAAGTTCAACGTGGGTTTGACAGTTTTTCGGACAAACTCTAGCACAGGCTTCGCAGCCAACGCAATTATCCGCATTGGCGATCGTCATCACCTTGCGTTCAATTTCGTCATCTTCTTCGTTATCGACAAACTCGCCCTCTTCATTTAATGCCCGTAATGCCATCACGCCACGTCCGCAGGTTTTCAGGCATCGACCGCAGCCAATGCAACGGGCGAAGTCGATCGCTTGCAGAAATTTAGGTGTCCAGACTTTGCCCCCAAAGGTTAGTCCTGTAAAAGTTGTCATCGTTAGTCTCCTGTTGAAAATCAGTGTAATGAAAACCGTCCCCGCCCCACCTTCAAACCCCAGCAAATCCCTGAGCCGCCAGGCGCACTTCATGCCAGGAAGGCGGGCGATAATCTGGGTTTAAGGTCTGATCTACGGATGCTACCAGATCAGGCAATGCTTCATAGCCAATCTCCTGCTGCAAAAAACCGTTGAGTTGTGTTTCCCAATTGGATGGATAGTCTCGAATGATGGGGTGCTTCACAATCATGGGCTGATATTCAGGCTGGATCCGATCGACAATGAAATCCAGCCTGAGTAGGGCTAAAGGACGCACAAAAATACCCGTGGCGGCAATCTCAAAATTGCCATCGAGTCCCTTCTGTTTCATGACTACAACAAACTGCCCACCCTTTGGTATTTTGTAAGGCACTCGGCTGCGATCTATCACCGCTTTTGCCTCAATGTTATAGCCCCGCGTCAATCCGGATTCTAAGGTTACTCCTTCGTATTGCTGCTCAGGATGGGGAATATAGACCATCAATTGGTGGAGGTCGTGCCAGGGATCGCGGGTGGGCTGTTCTTCATCCTGCCAGGAGTTGTGCTGCCGACGGATCGCCTGCCCCCCATAGCTGGATTGATTGCAGAGGTTGATCAATGAAATATTGAGGACACATTGATCGAATTGAGAGATATTGACGAGGATTTGTATCATAGCCGTTGCCAATTGGAAGGTTAAAGTTGCGACTGGGGCCAGGGTTGAGGAGCACTCTAAGGCTCCCGATCAGAGCCGCCAGGGTTGCAAAATTTATGATTTGCACCCCTAGACCAATGCTTTGTCTAAACCAACGCTTTATAGTTTTTGACCCGATCGCCCTCCCCAACGCCCAGAATTTTCGCCAACCAGGGTGGGGGAGCGGTGGCGATCGCCTGCTGCAATTCGCCCAAAAATTCTCTAGCTAGCCCACCTACCTCCTTTTTGATCGGATAGATGCCAGCCTGGACGACCTTCCCCGCTGCCGGCCCCCCAATTGCAACGATAAACAGCACCGGGCAATCCCGAATCAACCCGACTCGAAAGGCATTTTTGTCCTTCGACAAATCTGCTTCAAGGGCTGAGCGAATGTCGATCAGCCTCACCTCCCTGGTAGAAAGTTGATAAATCAGATAACGCAAGCATGAACCGAAATGCCCATCTAATGCTTCCCGATTGTTGGATGCCACTGCAACCCGGATGGAATCGGGCATATCACCCTCTTGATAGGACTCAATGGAGGGTAACTGATCAATTTCATCCAGTTCGCCCCACAAAATCCTGACGGCCTTTTTGAATGCAGCAATATCAGTGGCATCCGCATCTTCACCATCTTCGTCGCCATCGAGTTCGTAGGTTTGTCCCAGCGCTGTTTTCAGGTTGGTCACCGTGATTCGACTTAAGGCGATTTCATCTAAAACATCGCCTAAATAGGTCTGCAATGCTTCGATAAAATCTGCGATCGACCATTCAGGAAACAATCTGGCAGCTAAGGCAATTCTCAATGCAACGTCATTAGAAATGGGCTGTTCCGTCATCACAACTCCTTCTGATCTCCTAAACCTTATTCCCTGACAATTCGGACATAGATAGCATTTCTACTGGATTCGTCTAAGGCATGGCAGGTGTTACCAACCCGGACGAGAAAATGGGGAAATCGCTGCTCCAGGGTAATCATCTGTCCCGGCATCAACCCAATTTTCCTCAAAGTATGAGTAGTCGCATCTTGCAGAGCATTGATGCGGGTAATCATGCCTCGCTCACCAATATGGAGCAATTTCAACGAAGCACCCTGAACCGAAAATCCTGTCGTTAGCATGGGCTTATTCTCCGGGAGTAAAAAGGTGGGGCAAAGGGGCTTATACCAGATAGGCTTCCTGATGGGTGCGAACCGTGCAATCGGAACGGGGATAGGCAACACATAGCAGAACAAAGCCCTTGGCGACTTGTTCCTCATCGAGGAATATCTGGTCTGCCTGATCCAATTCACCTTCGACTACTTTGCCCACACAACTGGAGCAGGATCCAGATTGGCAGGAGAAGGGTAATTCCAGCCCGTTTTCCTCTGCGGCTTCCAGGATCGTCGTTGTGTCTTCAACGGGAATGGTGATGTCGATCGCCCGCTTCTTGTTGATTAAATGTACTTGATAGGTTGCCATGGGTCTGTCCTCCAAAATTAAATTAGGTTTGCTGCGCCACTCATGGCTGCGTTAACTGCATGGCGCTGCCGCAGGGGTGCAGTCTCCAGCCTGAAAAGATTTGCCGCAGCCACAGGTATCGGTCGCATTCGGGTTGCTAAACTTGAAGCCACTCTCCATCAACCCATCCAGAAAATCAATCACCACTCCCTGTAGCAAGGGGGCACTTTGGGGATCGATATAAACTCGGACTTTACCTTGCTGTTCGATCAAATCATCTGGGCGGGGAGTATTGGCAATATCGATGGTGTATTGGTAGCCGTTGCAGCCACCATCGTTAACCCCAACCCGAATGCCTTTTTCGGAGGAGGGTTCCGCACTGCTTTGCAAGAAGGCCCGCAGACGAAATTCTGCTTTTTCAGTCAGGATAATGGTCATAGGAGGTACTCCAGAATTGGATAGGTGGTTGGGATGAGGGATTTTTTTGAAGGGATTTCATGCCTCAAAAAATCTCAAAAAGATTTCGACAGATCCTTCGTTCCGGCGAGTCGTCGGCTTTTGTCACCGCAGACTGGGCAATGGGGATCGTGGTAAGGGTGCCGTTTGGAAAACTCGGCGCGACTTAAATCCATGGTCAATAATTGCGACAACAGGGGTGTGCCCAGACCCGTGATCAGTTTGATGGCTTCCAGAGCGGTGAGACAGGCCAACGTCCCCGAAACCGCACCCAACACCCCAAAACCACGCTTATCCCAATCGGGCTTTTCGGGAAAGATGCAGGAGAGGCAGGGCGTTAAACCGGGGACGATCGTGGTCAGGTACGCCTCCATATCATTCATGGCAGCTTCCACCATCGGCTTGCCCCAACGAACACAGGCAGCATTCAACAAATCCCGCTCGATGAAATTGTGAGCACAGTCAAGCACAACATCAGCAGTCTGCACCAGGATATTGACATTTTCAGGCGTCACATACTCACAGATAGCGTCAATTCGCACATCCGGATTGATAGCCTCCAGGGTTGCCTTGGCCTTAAGCACACGGGGTTTACCCACCCAATCCTGGGTCATCAAAATTTGGCGATTCATGTCGTCCAATCGCAGTTCCCCACCCCGTAGGAGAATTAATCGTCCAACCCCTGCCACTGCCAAATACAGCGCTGCTGTCGCTCCTAGCCCACCCACTCCAGTGACCAGCACCGTTGAGCGTTTTAACCGCTGCTGCGCTTCTTCACCAAATCCGGGTAGCATGATCTGGCGACGATAACGCTCTAATTCCGTTGGGGTAAGAGTTTGCACGTTGGGTTCTCCTCAGTCAAAGGATTTTAGATTTGGGATTTGCGGTTTTGGATTTAGTAACCCGATGAAGGATGGATAGGTTTTAATCGCGAATTCACCCTGTAAGGCTACGAGGTTTCAATCTAGAATCTCAGATTGCCAATCAATCAGATTGCCAATGTCAATCAATCAGAGCCAATCTCGGATAGCAAAACCACATTTTGAGGCTTGTCGTTGAACACCTTGAATAGTTTTTCGTCTAATGGCGACGAGGTGGTGAAGGTGTCGTATGCCTGCTGGAGAGCAACCCGATACCGTTCAAGCTTTTCTGGTTCACTCAAGTCTGGAAGCTCAGCCTCGATCGCTTTGATCAGGGTTGAGAACTTTTGCAGGATATGCAATCGGTTCACATTAACAAACTGTGGATCATAGGGAAGGTCAAAGAATTCAAAATATTCTTCGGTATTCACCAATTGATTGAGTTTCGCTAAGGTTCTCCCCATTATTTCTGCTCCCATCGCTTTAATTGGGTTTTGAGTTGATCAATCTGCTGATAAATCTGATAAGTCTCCGTGGCCGCATCAACCAGACGTTTGTAATCTGTGGGCAATCCTTCAGCCAGGTCGTGAAGATCCATTTTCATCTGTCCGGCTTTGCTGTTCAGGCGTTTGATTTGGGTTTTGAGTTCCTCAATGCTTGTGATTTCAGTTGTTTGAACCACGACATCTCCTATGTAAATCTGCTTCTCAGATCCCCGACTTCTTCAAGAAGTCGGGGATCTAAATGGTTAGAGTTTGCCGACTTCGGGAAAGCGGTTTGCCAAACCAATGGCCGATTCGATGATTTTTGTGCCTTCCGTTTCCAGCTTTTCGAGCGAGTCGAAGCCAAACCGTTGGGCATCGCGCAGGGTTTTGGATACCACCAGCAGACGACCGGAAAAGACCAGTGCCCAACCAAATCCTTCATGGCTGAGGTCGATGACGACCTGGCAGAGGAGTCCGGTTTCGGCTTCAATCCGATGGGCGATCGCCCGATAGAATGCCAGAATCCGTCCTTTGGTAATCGGGTCTACGTCCCCTTCGACAGAGATTTCACGCTTCTGGGCTTTGCTGACTACATAGGGCTTGACCAGGAGTTCATCTGACCAGTTGCGGTAGGTGCCGTAGGAATCATTGGCCCGAATTTGTTGCGCGATCGCTTTTAGAAAGGGGCTAGTTGTCGTTTCAGGAGCAGCGGGTAAGGGAGTGGTTGTCATACGGTTACTTCTTCCTTAATGTTGTCAAGTTGATCGAGTTCATCCAGAACGGGGTTGCGTTGCAGGAGGGCTTTCCTAAGCCAGGGCGGAGGGTTACCATTTAACGTCTGCACTAGTTTGGTCAAGACATCGGTAATTTCCTGTTCCTCCGACTGGGCTTTGATGGGTGTAATCTTTTGCTTGATCAGTCGGGCCGCCGCACTGCCACCAATCGTTGATACGTAGACGATCGTGCAATCGTGCAGCGCTTCAATCTTAGGTTGCAACTTATCTTCGTTACCGTCTTCGTTGAGGTTGCCATCAAACTTCAAGGTTTCCACAAAGTGGTATCTGATTTGATCGACCTCATAGACATCAATTTTTTTCGCTGAACCAAAGTGCGCATTGATGTGAATGTTGTCACTGGTTGTGAAGGCTATTTTCATTGGTGTGTCCTCCTTGTGGTGTCTGTATGTAAGGGCGGGTTTCGTTTTTGCGTTAACCATAAGACAAACCATCTATTTGCCAAACCCGCCTTTACAGGAATCTGCTCTCTAATGTTTTGCGTGTGCTTCCTCCTGTTCCAAAAACCCATTGCCCAGGTCAAACAGCAGTTGCATCATGCCGCGATAGCCAACTGTGCAGCGTTGACCATTACCGAGGCGATCGAAGATGGGAAAGCCCAGGCGATAGAGGGGAAGATGGAGGCGACGGGCGATCGGGGCCGTATTGGAATTCCCAATTAGCAAATCAGACCCGATCGCCAGTTGCTCAAAATCTTCTAAATCCCCGATGATGACCGTTGACACGGGAAGCTGTTCAAGCAGAGGAGATTTTGTCGTAGTGACTGCGGCTTGAACCTCGGCACCCATACTTTGCAAAAAGTGAACCGTTGACCAGAGGAGATCGGGTTCCATTGCCAGCGATACCCGTTTGCGTCCGAAGAAAAAGTGGGTATCCAGCATGGCATCTTGCAGTTGGGCCCGCTGGTGACGGTATTTAGCTGGTACGGGTAGACCACTCAGGTCTGCCAACCCTTCTAAAAAGCTGTCGATCGCGTCCAGGCTGCTAAGGCTGGGAAACACTTCGTAGGGAATACCAAACTGTGACTCCAGGGCAATCGCCGCACTTCGCATACTTTCGCCCAGGGCCAGGGTATAAACGGAACTGCCAATTTCCCGCAGTTCAGCCAATGTTGTGCCGCCGCTGGTAACGGTGCTGTAAGAGTCATCCAAATGCCCATCAAGCGAGAGGGAGAGGTCGGGAACGGCGATCGCAGTCAAACCAAAGGCTGCCACAATCTCCTTAATTTCCTGGACATCCCCTGGTGCAAAAGCTGGACTCACCAGGAGTGTAATTTGATTAGGACGGGTTTCCCCCGCTCGGGGTAACTCTTTGACAATACTTTCCACCGTTGCGGCAAATCCATCCTGCAAAGCACCCTTAAAATCAGGTGTCGAAACAAACACGATCGGTAAATCATGGAGTTCGGGATGGCGTTTGCGAATGCTTTGCAGAATCCCTGCCATATCATCCCCACGAGTCTCGGTCAGGCCCGTCGTACAAAGCCCAATAATGCACGGTTTCGACTTTTCCACCAGGGTCAAAATAGCTTGTTCCACATTCTCTTCCCCCCCCAAGATCGTGCTAACTTCCGTCATGGCAGTGGTCGAGAGGGGAATGGCTTCCCGAAAGTGGCGTACCAGCATGACCTTGGCAAAGGCGGTACAGCCTTGCGAACCATGAAACAGAGGCATGATACCCTTTAACCCAAGGAAGGCTAAGGCTGCTCCTAACGGTTGGCTTTGCTTCAGCGGATTGACTGCAACGGATTTTCTGGGTGTTGTGATGGTTGCCATTAAATCATCTCCGTATCCCAAGGGGCTGGTTTGCGAACTTGTGCCCAAACTGGGCTATAGAGGGCTTCTTCTAGCTCTCGTGCCATTTCCACCATGCCGCTGTAGCCCGCATAGGGATGATGACGTTCCTGATTAATATCGAGAAAGGGAATTTTGGCTTTGAGGGCAGTGTATTGATTCCGCCCACCCGCAATCAGCATGTCCGCTTTGGTTTGGGCAATCACTCGCAGAAGTTCCTGGGCATTGCCTTTTTCCATCATGATGCCGTCTTGACCCAGTAATTCTTTGATGCGGGCTTTGTCTTCTTCCGTACTTTTTTTGGTGCTGGTGGCGCATACTTCCATACCCAAATCCTTAGCCGCAGAAATGATCGACCAGCTTTTTACTCCACCTGTGTAAAGTACGACTCGCTTGCCTTTCAGTCTGGCTCGATAGGGTGCTAAGGCATTATCTAGCTGGATAGTTTCTTCCGCAATTAATTGTTCGACACGTTGTTGTAAATTGGCATCCCCAATTTTGGCAGCAATGTTCCGCAAGCAGCGATTCATATCTGCCACACCATAGAAGGACTCTTCGATGTAAGGAATGCCGTAGCGCTCTTCCATCTTGCGTGCCATGTTGATCAACGCTTTGGAGCAAATCATTACGTTGAGCTTGGCCCGATGGGAACAGGCAATATCGTCGTAGCGCCCATCACCCGTGATTTGTGCCAGGACGCGAATCCCCACCTTTTTAAACAGGGGCAATACGTTCCATAACTCGCCAGCAATGTTGTACTCACCAATCAGATTGATGTCATAGGAAGTGGTATATTCCGGTTCTCGTGTACCGACCACATAGTCCAGCAAACTTTCGCCACCGACCCGATTTCCCAAGTTTTTGCTGCCAATGAAACCAGGAGAATTCACAGGAACGACAGGCACTCCCGTTTTCTCAGCCGCCTTCTGACAGACGGCATCCAGATCGTCGCCAATCAGGGCAGTAACGCAGGTTGAGTAGACAAATACTGCTGCTGGATTGTAGCGTTCTTTAACTTCGAGAATGGCTTTGTAGAGCTTTTTCTCGCCGCCAAAGATGATATCGTTTTCAGATAGGTCAGTGGTGAACCCCATTTTGTAGAGCATGGAACCAGAGGACAGACTACCCCGACTGCCCCAGGAATTTCCGGCACAGGCGATCGGTCCATGGACAAGATGGGCGGCATCGGTAATCGGCACCAGGGCAATCATCGCGCCATCAAAGGCACAGCCTCCCTGCGCGGCTCCGGGTTGGGCGACCTGGGTACAGGATTTGTTTTTGCCTTTGCCTTCTTTCTTGTGGTTGTGTTCACAGGCTGACTCGCTCAGGAGTTCGTTGATTTTGCCTTGAGTGAGTTTCATAGGAGCAAGTGGAGTGGGGAGTAGGGAGTGGGGAGTAGGGAGT
>JBAUTA010001194.1:0-2913 GCA_049581985.1 Kovacikia sp. | reverse complement strand
AATTCGGGCAAATATTTCGTTCCTTCTGGCAAGGTCTACCCGCTGCTGCTCCTGCTGGAGTCGATAAGCTTCCTCTTCCTCTAGAAGGTCATGCTGCCGCTCAAGATTGTTTGGGTCGTGGGGGTCTGGATGCATTAGGGTTGTTCCTGGCTAAGGGACTGATAAATAGACTTAAGACTTAAATAGACTGATAAATAGGGCGATCGCAGTTGATTTTTGGAAAATTTCCAAAGATAACCTTTTTCACGCTGCATCCTGATCACGAGTACAACAAGAATAAAGTTTTGAAAGGGGTTAAGGGACAGCAAAAAAATGCAGCAAAAAAACGGGTAGTCGCAACTTTGACCAGAGAGATCGTACACAGATCAGCCCAACCCATCCTCTACCAAAAGGTTGAAATGCATTCTCTGAGGCCATTCTCTAAGAGCATTCTCTAAGAGCATTCTCTGAGGGCGTTCTCTGAGGCAACAATACACCAGGTTAAGCCATTTGCAGGGTATTCAAAATTATTAAAAAGTCTTCGAGGATGTTTACACGATTGTCTTCATTTAAGAGAGGCACATGGACAAAAATGCAATGGCTGTTTGGTAAATGATTCTGAAGATATTTAAGAACGGAATAATAGAGATAATTACAAACAAATTTCCCAGTATTATGGCTAATTTTAGTAACCTTCAGCCTTTTTACTAACTGACCAACAGGAATCGCAGTTTCAATGATTTCCTCCTGATATTTCCCATTCGATTCAATCGTTAGAGATTTTCGCTTTTCAGCCATCCCACAACAGATAATGACCTGTGGTTGAATTTCATTGATTTTGGCAATAACCTGGTCGGGAGCCCGTTGAAAATCAACCGGAAGTTTACGCATGAGATGCACCGTTTCAGGGACCAGATTCTTTTGCAGCAGTTCTACCAGCAAATCATCCGAGGAGTTTGAAATGTGATGGGGTTGCCAAATATCAAATGAGGTCAGCAGAACTTTTTGGGCCATAGATAGCAGTCCTAAATCAGTTGTGATACCAATTTAAATAGCAAACAGGGCAGATTGGGGACGGGGTGCAGGGGTGGAACCCCTGGCTGGGGGCGAAGCCCCCACACCCCTATCTGCAACCTTCATTTTTTAAATTGGTATGAGTTTGAGCGGCTTTGTGAGCAAGGATTCCAGGGAAATTCTTGCTCACAATCCAAATAGGATCGCGCTATAAGAATTACGATTGGCAAACTACAATCTAAATAGCGATCGCAAGGATAAGCACTATGCCAATTATTGCAGTGGTGGACTATGACATGGGAAATCTGCACTCTGCCTGCAAAGGACTGGAGAATGCAGGGGCAACTCCCAGAGTAACGGATTCTGCAACCGAGTTGGAACGGGCAGATGCGATCGTCCTCCCCGGTGTAGGCTCGTTCGACCCGGCAGTGCAACATCTACGATCGCGCCATCTGGAGGAGCCGATTAAGAAAGCAATCGCCAATGGCAAACCCTTTCTTGGTATCTGCTTGGGGCTGCAAATCCTGTTTGAGTCCAGCGAGGAAGGGAAGGAACCCGGTTTAGGTATCGTTCCTGGCAAGGTTAGGCGATTCCGCCATGAACCGGGAATCACCATTCCCCACATGGGCTGGAATCAGTTAGATTTGACTCAACCCAATTATCCCCTCTGGCAGCAACTTCCCGATCATCCCTGGGTCTATTTCGTTCACTCCTATTTTGTTGATCCGGTTGACCCTAATGTTCGGGCTGCAACCATTACCCATGGAAGTCAAACAGTGACCGCTGCGATCGCTCAAGACAACTTAATGGCAGTTCAGTTTCACCCGGAAAAATCTTCTGCCGCAGGGTTACAAATTCTGGCAAATTTTGTTCAATTAGCGGTCAGTGCTCAGCTATCGGCTGTCAGCTAGTAGACCAAAACGAAAGTTTTGAAGGGGGGTAGAGGGGAAAAACCCCTGCCCCATGGTGCAAAATTGATGATTTATGAGCCTCAGAATTTACGGTAATCGTCAACTGAAGACCCTTTCTGGACAGGATACCCGTCCCACTCCTGCCCTGGTCCGGGAAGCCCTGTTTAACATTTGGCAGGGAGCCATCGAAGGCTGTCGTTGGCTGGACCTGTGTACTGGTAGTGGTGCCATGGGAGCAGAAGCCCTTTGTCGGGGAGCCGCCTTAGTGGTGGGAATTGAACAATCCGCCCGTGCCTGTGCCATCATTCGGGAAAATTGGCATCAGGTTGCAGGACCGGACCAACAGTTTCAGATCTTGCGAGGGGATGTACGGCAGCGGCTTAAAAGTTTGGAGCGGCAGCAGTTTGACCTAATTTATTTTGATCCGCCCTACGCCAGCGAGTTATATGAACCTGTAATTGCAGCGATCGCCCACTATCAGCTTTTAGCCCCAGCGGGGGAACTGGCAGTTGAACACAGCAGAACCCGATCGGCGTTACCGGTTCCATCTTCTTTAGAAATTTGTCGCCAGAAAGTCTACGGCAACACTGGGGTGACCTTTTATTCCCTAATTGGTTAAGCTACGAGCATTTATCGCTTTTGCCAGCCCTGTTCTGTGCAAACAAAAGGTCCAAGAATCGTACCCAATTGATAGGCACGCCCGTTGTAATAGCACTGCGTTCCCGCATAACTAACTGAAGGAGTTCCGATTAGCAGCATAAGAATCAGGCTAAATGTTTTCATGATTTTGCTTCCTGATAATGAGTGTGGAATGTTAAGTTCACACCTCCAACTCTAAGAGGGTGTTTTAAAAGCTAGGGGTTGTGATGTTAAGTACTCAGCGATCCCCCCTAGCCCCCCTTAAAAGGGGGGAAACAGGCTTGAAGTCCCCCTTTTTAAGGGAGATTTAGGGGGCTCTGTACGATTTGCTACTCGCAATAGGACTTTGAAAACATTCTCTAACTGGCAG
>JBAUTA010001193.1:0-3503 GCA_049581985.1 Kovacikia sp. | reverse complement strand
ATATCGATGCTTCTCAGCTCGTTACCAACAACCTCTCTATAAATTCAACTACAAATCTTGATGCAGGTGGAATTTCAATTCAGGCTACTCAATCAGTTATCCTATCCCATGGTTCTGAGCTAGTTAGCAGCACAAATCGTCCGGGCAATGCTGGAGAAATTTTGATCGAGACACCAGGTAATGTAACTATTTCTGGCGGTTCTAGCATTTCAACGGATGCATTTCCCAATGCTCAAGGCAATGCGGGTGGTGTTGGAATAGCGGCAGGCAGTTTTTTAATGACGGAGAATTCCGTCATTTCTACCAGCACTGCTACTTCGAACAGCGTTCCATCTTTTGACAGCATTAGCAATATTCCAACTAATGTAGGTAGCTCTGCGGGCGCTGTTATTCTCCTAATCGATGGAAACGCCACTTTGGATAAGGACAGTTATATCTTGAACAACCTGGAAAATAGGGCATCGGGAACCGGAGGGGATGTCATTATTGCAGCAGATTCATTATCTGTATTCCACGGATCACAGATTCAAACCATTGTTCGGGGAAACAGCGGAGGGGGGATACCCGCTCGCGGAAATGGAGGAAAGATCTTTATTATTGCAAATAAAGTCGTGCGCGTAGAAGGTACAGGAACCTTTCCCAGCCTGATTTCTACCCGAATTGATGAAGGAGCGACAGGGGAGGGTGGAAAAATTTTCATGCAAGCAAACTCACTCCATATACGCGATCACGCTGAGATTGATTCTGCTAATACTGGTTCGGGGCCTGCCGGAGATATTGCTCTTTCTGTGCGCGGCATTTGGCTGGATAATGATGCACTTATTTCAACGCAAAGCTATTCCGGTAACGGTGGCAATATTTTTCTGGATACCTTTGCTGTAATTTTAGGGCGCAACAGTGACATTTCCGCTACAGCAGGTAAAGACGGAGCGGGCGGAACGGGCGGCAATATTGCGATCGGTCGGGGCAATGTTTCACAGTTCAGCATTATAAATTCAGCCGGTAGACCTGTCAGTGGCTATATATTTGACGACCGAGCCTTCCTCTTGGCAGGGAAGACGCCCAGCAACAACAACATTCTGGCGAAGGCAGACTTTGGAACGGGAGGAAATATTCGCATCACAATCAACGCTCTGCAAGAGATTGCCCAGCGTATCGATGATTTCCCGACAACCAACGACATCACGACGAAATCTTCCTTTGGCACTGATGGGACAACCGTCGTCAATACCCTGGACGTTTTTCCCTCTCTGCGGACCAATCCTCTACCAGAACGGTATGAGGTGCCGAAGGTTTCGCAGGGATGCGATCCGCGCGATCGCCAGGAAAGTAGCCGATTTATTGTCACCGGACGGGGGGGGTTGCCTGTCAATCCGGCTGAAGTTCTGAACCAGGATACCCTGGCGGGAACGGATTCCCCACCTAGGGCAACGATCGTGCCTGCACCCGGTTCGCAGACAGGGGCGATCGTCCCGGCCCAGGGTTGGGTGCGCAAGGCCAACGGCACCATTCATCTAACCGCCTATGCAACCGATCCAACCTCGATCCCCAGTCCCTATCCCTTCTGGTCTACCCCCGCTTCCTGCTATGTCCCCTAAAATTCCTGTGCCACTTTGTCTGAACAGATTGGGTTTCTGGCTCAGTCTGGCAATGTTTTCTATGCTGCCCCCAGCGGTTCAAGCCCAGGTGACTGCCCCACCCCCGCTGCCCGCCTATCCCCTGCCCCGAAACAATTTACCTCCCTCGCAGCAGCCCCAACCAGAGCAGCAGCCAGAACCCAAGCCCTCCCCCTCCCTGAACAATTTGCAACTCCCCCCCCCAGCCCAACCGGGCGGGGAACCTGGGGATACGGTCAAAGTGCTCACGGTCAAGCAGTTTCGGGTGGAAGGAAGCCGAGTCTTTAGCCAGGACGAGATTGACCGGGAAACCAAGAGTTTCCTGGGTCGGGAACTGTCTTTTGCTGAATTGCAACAGGCAGCAAATGCCATCACCCAGCTTTACCTGAAGCGTGGTTACATTACAACGGGGGCAATCATCCCGGCCAATCGCGATATTAAGGACGGTATTGTGCCAGTGCAGGTGCAGGAGGGGTTCGTCGCTCCGAAGGATATTCGTGTCCGGTTTGTGACTCCGGTGCCAAGGCCGGATGGAGTCGTCACTGAAACTGAGTATCAGCCGGCAACCAGACATCGGCTGAACTCAAGCTATATCCGCAGTCGCCTGGCCCTGGCGACCCAGGCTCCCCTCAACCGTCAAACGTTACTAGAAGCCATCCAACTGCTCAAACTTAACCCGCTGATTCAAGACATTAGAGCGGAACTGGCCGAAGGGCCCGCAGCGGGACAGGGGATTTTGACGGTAGAAGTGGTGGAAGCCAAAACGCTGAGTGCCAATCTGCTGTTAGACAACGGGCGATCGCCCAGCGTGGGCACCTTTCGGCGTCAATTACAGTTCAGTCAGGCAAACCTGTTGGGGTTGGGCGATGGGGTGTTGCTTACCTTTGCCAACACCCCTGGCAGTAACGAAGGAAATCTTAGCTATACCGTACCTGTCAACCCGCGCAACGGGACGATCAGCTTCAACTTTGGGATCGCCGCCAGTGATGTGGTTGAGCGACCCTTTGATATCCTGGATATCCATTCCAACTCCAGCTATTTTGAGCTATCTTTCCGTCAGCCCATCCTCCAGACACCCACGCAGGAGGTTGCCCTGGGTCTGACTGCCACCCGCACAAGCAGCAAAGCCACCCTGATCGATGGCGAAATTCCCTTTCCGGTGGCGGGGTCTGATTTTGAGGGTAGAACCCGCATCAACGCCCTCCGGTTCTTCCAGGAATGGACCTTGCGGCGGAGCCATTCTCTGTTTGCCCTGCGCTCCCAATTTACCCTGGGGTTAAACATCTTTGATACCACAATCAACGAGCAGGAACCCGATGGGCGCTTCTTTGCCTGGCGGGGTCAGGCCCAGTGGGTGCGTCTGCTGGCTCCCGATACCCTGCTGCTGCTGCGGGGAGACTTGCAATTAGCAGACCGGGCCCTGGTGCCCCAAGAACAATTTGGTCTGGGGGGACAGTCGAGCGTGCGGGGCTATCGCCAGGATCTGTTGCTGAGTGATAGCGGGCTGTTTGTCTCGGCGGAGGTACGTATCCCGATTTTGCGCCTGCCCAAAATCAATGGGCTGTTGCAGGTTGCCCCCTTTGTCGATATCGGCACCGGCTGGAATCTATCAGGATTTGTCAATCCCGATCCCAGCACCCTGGCATCGATCGGGTTGGGACTGCGGTTTCAAATTGCCGATCGCCTCGATGCCCGATTTGACTGGGGGATTCCACTGGTTTCGATCGATCGGGACAGAAACACATTGCAGGAAAAGGGATTGTATTTTTCCCTGGTTTATCGGTTCCTATAGCGATCCCAGTTGGATGGTGAAAGCCTTTGCCGCCAGGGAAAACCGTTCACCATCCAGCTTCTTCCTAAATGATTTAGGACTGCTATAAGTAGGTA
>JBAUTA010001192.1:0-2522 GCA_049581985.1 Kovacikia sp. | reverse complement strand
GGGAAGTACGGCGTGCTCTGCTGGAGGCTGATGTCAACCTCCAGGTGGTGAAGGACTTCGTTGCTGAAGTTGAAACCAGGGCGCAGGGCGCTGAGGTAGTTGCCGGTGTTCGGCCCGACCAGCAGTTTATTGAAATTGTCTACAACGAACTGATGCGGTTGATGGGAGGCAATAATGAGCCTCTGGCAAACGTGGAACCTGCGCCGACGATTATTCTCATGGCAGGCTTGCAGGGGACGGGAAAAACCACGGCTACCGCGAAGCTGGCGTTGCATTTGCGCAAGGAGAACCGCAGCACACTGCTAGTGGCGACGGATGTGTACCGTCCGGCGGCGATCGATCAGTTGGTGACGCTGGGTAAACAGATCGACATCCCCGTGTTTGAACTGGGCAAGGACGCCAATCCAGTTGAGATTGCCCGTCAAGGGGTAGAAAAGGCGAAAGCCGATGGCATCAATACGGTCATCATTGACACCGCCGGGCGGTTACAGATCGACCAGGACATGATGGCGGAACTGGCCCAGATTAAACAGACCGTCCAGCCCCATGAAGTGCTGCTGGTTGTGGATGCCATGACAGGGCAGGAAGCCGCCAATTTGACCCACACCTTCCACGAACAGATCGGAATTACGGGTGCCATTCTAACCAAAATGGACGGCGATACCCGGGGTGGAGCAGCCCTTTCGGTGCGGCAAATTTCCGGTCAGCCCATCAAGTTTATTGGGACAGGTGAGAAGGTGGAAGCGCTCCAGCCCTTCTATCCCGATCGCATGGCATCCCGAATTTTGGGCATGGGCGATGTGCTGACCCTGGTCGAGAAGGCACGGGAAGAAGTAGACATGGCGGAAGCCGAAAAGATGCAGGAAAAAATCCTGTCCGCCCAGTTTGACTTCACCGACTTTCTAAAACAAACTCGCTTGCTGAAAACGATGGGTTCCCTCGGCGGCATCATGAAAATGATTCCGGGGATGAATAAGATTAGTGATGATCAACTGCGCCAGGGTGAGTCTGAACTTAAAAAGGCAGAGTCGATGATTGGCTCGATGACAGTTGAGGAACGGAAGAATCCCGATCTGCTAGCAGGTTCCCCCAGTCGTCGCCGCCGGGTTGCCCGGGGCTCTGGTCACGCCGAGAAGGACATCAGCGAACTGGTTAGCAAGTTCCAGAAGATGCGGAGTATGATGCAGCAGATGGGCCAGGGACGATTTCCCGGTATGCCCGGCATGCCCGGTATGGAAATGCCCGGCATGGGGGGATCTCCCTACGGCAACCGTCCCCAACCTGGATGGCGCGGCTATCCGGGTGGGGCAAATCCAAATAAGAAAAAGAAAAAGGATAAGAAAAAGAAGGGGTTTGGCAATTTGTAAAGATTACTGCGAGTTTGCCGCTGGCAGAGATCCTGGGGATGAATCTCTGCCTATTCCCCATTCACTGCCTCCACATTTAGTTCTACCCTCCACTCATGCACAGGCTTTTCCCAGCCTTCCTCCCACTTTTGAGCAAGAAACGGTTGAGCAATAGTGCCAATCTGCCATCCTTTTTGAAGATGGTCTATCACAACGTTTAAGGATCCAGAAGATGTCATCGTATAAAAAATGGATGCCGTCAGGATGGTGACTGCCAGAGGGGAATGGGTTTGGGCGAGGGTAAAGGCTTGCAGACCCAGTTCCCCCCCTAAATCGGTCCCGAAACCTGTGATCAGATGCCAGATATCATGGGTTTGACGCATCCGCAAGGCAATATAGCTGTAATCATCTTCAACCTGAATCTTGCGGTAGAACGCGGGATCGAGCTGGGATTCCTTCATCGTAGAAGCGTAAAGGTACCCCAATGAATTTTGGGGATACCTTAAAAGAGCCTCCAAATCGGGAGTCGGGGCAAAATATCGTTCTTCAAGGATCTGAACAATCTGGGGTTGGGCATGCGCGTACTCAATAAAGTGCCGATAGAGATCGGTGTGGCGTAATCCATCTGCAATGTCGAATACGGCTTCTGTATGGCTGGGATTGTTTGCCAGGGCAATAAAGCCCTTCACAGCCTTGAGAAGATGGGGAGGTAATTCAGAGTCTGTTTCTGCCATAGCAATCCTTAGAAAACTGGGCTAACGCCGAAGCCCCCTCCCCGCCCAATCTCATCTTTAGCAAATGACAATAGCTGAAAGAGTCTAGTCTCCCTAAATTTTTTGAGAATCCGAGGATCTGGGCGTTAGCTATTTGCTTGTTTCAGTATCATCTACCTTTAGTTTATTAGTTTAATTGCACCGAGTTACTGGTATCAAATCCCAACACACTCTCTAACAGGCTATGCCCAGGGGAGGATGGCTAATTACCAGGCACGCTATAGGCCCAGCACCCTCACTGGACCTGATACCCTTGAAAAGGGCGATAAATTGCTACAGCAGGTCTAAGAGGATGTTTTAAAAGTCCCTGATGGTGTATCAAAACTACCCAGATCCCCCTAAATCCCCCTTAAAAAGGGGGACTTCAAGCCTGTTTCCCCCCTTTTTAAGGGGGGCTAGGGGG
>JBAUTA010001191.1:0-3620 GCA_049581985.1 Kovacikia sp. | reverse complement strand
ATATGATTGCTGAACCTGCTGTGGATCGCCATCGTACCAAGTCGGGGATGGGCTAGTCTTGAAGGAAAGAACTTGGGCTTTATGAGCGCTGTCTGGAAAGAATTTCTTGAAGTCTTCGGCGGCAGTTTTGCTGCTGAGGACGACTTTTTCAGACGATTGGGCGATGGACCCATAGAATTGGTCCCGAAGATTGAGTTCCTTGGCCGTAAAAAACTGGGGTAGATACTTATGCTGAAAGTCTGAAATCCAGGCAACTGCGCGGTAGTTACTGGTTTTACTTGTAGCCTGGGCATAGGGAAAGATGAAGTCAAATCCCTGCTTTTTGAGTAAAGGTTCTAGCCTTGGATTTTCCGTTTTGAGGAGCTTTCGTTCTAGGAACCATCGGGAGCAGTTCAGGTATGTTAGAGGCTGTAGATCTAGGTTGTAGCTGTAGTACTGTTTAACATAGGGCGCTAACTGCTGATGTAGGTCGTCATCTAGAGGCTCTTCAGAAATGAGATGAACTTCAAAGGTTGATCGTACTTCCTCGGGAAGACTGCCAAGGGCGAGAATTAGGTTTTTAATATATTCAACGCCGCCCAGCCAGCCTCGGTGACCTTGCATAATGAGGGCGATTTTTAGTTTCTTTTTCATACACCGATCAGCTCTGCTCTGCACCAGTTTGCAAATACCCTAACGCCCTGTTCGAGTTGAACGTTAGGCATAAATCCAATCGACTCAATCTTCGTGATATCAGCTCGCCAGTTAAGGGGATTACCTTTGGGGACAATGCCATCAAAGATGAGTTCACCCTGATGATCCAGTACATCGAATACTAGGGTTGCTAGCTCGGCGATCGTCACTTCTCTTCCTGAGGCTAGGTTGTAGACTTCGCTCTTCATGTCGGTGGATGTGGCAATCACCATCAGGGCTTTGGCGATATCGAGAGCATGTATAAAGTCTCGACTTTCATTACCTGTACCCTGCAAGATAACGCGGTTTTGGGTCAGAGCTTTGCGGCAAATATCCCAGAGGACCTGGCGTCGAAGGCCAGGGCCATAGGCAGAAAAAATTCGAAGACTTGCAGTTGGGATATCGTAAATCTTACTAAATTCAGCACAGAGTTGCTCGCTTTGGAGCTTGTGGAATCCGTAGGGCGATAGGGGGTTTGGGACTTGGTCCTCATAGATCGGCAAGGTCTCGGGGTTGCCATAAACTGCGGCGCTGGATAGAAAGATAAAACGGCAGCCTGGAGCACCTAGGCGTAGGGCGTTAAGTAGTTCAAAGGTGAGGACAGTGTTGCCGTAGAAGTCGGCGACTGGATCGCTGACAGATAGGTTAACGGAGGTGCGACCTGCGCAGTGGATGCATACATCGGGTCGGTACTGCTGCAAGATGGCAGCGAGGTCGTTACCGGGCAGGCGAATGGAGTAGTAGCGCTGGAGGTTAGGGATGGGGGCGTTTTCAGGGGTTGAGCTGTCGATGCCGATAACAGACCAGCCTTGTTCGGCAAAGTAGCGGGCGGCGTAGCGTCCGATGAAGCCTGAAACACCTGTAATAAGAACAACTTTCATTAAGCTATTAGACATTGAGATACCGGAATGATAGTTTCACAGATCACCGAACCGTTGACTGCTGGCAATCCGAAGGTGCTTCATATCAAACGTCGTCTTATTCAGTATTTCTAAATATTCTGATTCCGTCAGTAGAAATTGATCGCCATTTTCGGGATAGTCATTGATGTTAACCCAGGCTTGCAACTGCATATCAAAACGCTTAATGATTCTACCAGGATTGCCAACCACAATACTGAGTGGAGGCATATCTCGGTTGACGACCGTTGCTGCACCAATGATCGAACCATAGCCAATTTTAACACCCTTCAAAATCGTCACGCCTGCACCCAGCATACAATTTGCACCTATCTCTATAACTCCATCTTCTGTAGTTCCTGATGTGATGTATGGAACAACTGGAGAGTCGTAAATATGATTGCTGCCTAAAAATTTGCAATCAGGAGCGGTCAAACCATAATCACCTATTTTTATGAGATTTCCAGACGAAAAGAAGTTTCTTCGACCAATAAAACAATGATTGCCAATGACTAAAGAGAGGACATCTGATTTGCGATGGTTAACGTTAATCCACGTATCTTCACTAACCACTGAGTTTCGTCCAATCTTGACGTTTTTCCATCCTAAAACTTGAACGGATGGATCAAGATAAGAGTTTTGTCCAATACTTTGCCTTTTGTCAATTGCGCCTATAATTCGTTCATGTTGAAATTTCAGTGAATGTCTAAAACCCGACGAGGTAAGAGATTTTGCTATAGCTTTCAGGAACTCATTCATGGCTCAGGTACGTATAAGTACAACCTCTTTAATTGGCAAGTAGCTGGCTATGGGTCTCTTGCTTAGAGGTTCATTCAGAAATATTTCTAATCACACGAGCTGAATTAGCAGCAACAAATGCCCATACATAATTATACCGATTTAAACAGTGATCATTGCACATCTGCCCCACTGCCTTCGGCATATCCCTTTGGCAAGGGGAAGTTTGGCAGGGTCTAATCTGCCGTGTTTTCAAATTAAATTGGTATTACATAAAATTCTGAACAGTTTCAATTCATCTCATAAAAGCCCCTTCTAGATAAGGTTTTGGCTTGAAAATAATTGTTTTTGCTGAAATCCTGGCTGGCAAAGAATTATAAATGTTTAATGACTGATTTGGCGTAATAGAGACGATAAACCCAATACTATTTCCTGATAATTTTCAAAAAGTTTTTTGCAATCTTTTTTGAGAGTGTTTCATGCTTCTTTAGACTATGGAAATAGTCGATTAAGATCCTAAATATTTCTGAATTCAACTTTAAATCAATTGGGAAAGAGATAATTGGCTGCTGGAGACTATCACTGAAATTTATGACTTTACTATCCTGATTCCCACAGTGGGTACCGCTGCCATCAAAACCAACATTATTAACTAGTGAGCGCACTGGATAAAGTGTTAATCCTTGTTGAATAAATACACTGAGATACCAGCGAATAGCCCAGGAATCTATCCGCCCATTTCGTTGGTCTTCCAGCATTGAGAAATAAGCATAGGAATTATTTAGATCAAACTGTCGTCTAAGTCTTCTATCATTTCTCAGAACCTTATATCCAGACATATCTGCATCAAAATGTTGCCAAGCTCGTTGCCAGGTTGCCCACCCCCAAGAAGTGATAAACGGCAAGAAAACAGAGTCAGTAGATACTTTCAAATTGGCTGGAAACATGTGTCCGGAGATCTGCATCACTGGTGATAAATCGGCATAGGCATCGAGTGCTCGGTTCATATAGTCTAGGAAAAATGGTGAAAGAACAAGATCATCCTCAATGACGATGACCCGGCCATATTTCTGGCAAAGTTTTGTAACTCCCTGAATAATTGAAGCAGCACAACCCTGATTCACTTCCTGCTCGATGATGTGAACAGTGCCGCACCAAGGTTGAGATCCTACCACTGACCGCACCTGATCGATCGCTTCTATATCTTTTGTGCGCTTGGGAGCGTCACAAAAGATATAAAGTTCACTTTCAGCAGCCCCTTTATTTTGAGCAAGTGATTCTAGCGATCGCTGTGCATGCACAGGACGGTTA
>JBAUTA010001190.1:0-8348 GCA_049581985.1 Kovacikia sp. | reverse complement strand
GCGATATTCCCAATATCGAACGGTTTCTGCATTTCGCCGAATCGAGCTTTTATCGACAAAGAATTGATCATCTACGGAATTAGTTGCTACATTGACCCACTCTGCTGCTAAAACGGCAGAGGCGTGAAAGAGCACTAATCCGGGCATCAAAAATTGTAATAGCGGTTTCATGGTGTCACCTGCGATTGGAGGATGTTGCATTTAGCACCGATCGCTCAAGTAATAACCCGTTAATCGTTTTATAGTCTGCAATCTTCCAACGACCATCTACCAGTTCCAGACTGTAGCGGGCTTGTTGAGCAGAGAAATCTGTATGACGGGGATCTATGGTTCCATTTCGGTAAAGCGTCCGGTCTTCCGTAATATTCACCTCAATAGTTGCCCGATCGGAACTGGCAGCAAACCGCTCCACAGAATCTATTTTTTGAACCCCGTAACGGTAATAAGCCTGATTCTTTTTCAACCAATCCAGTACCCCATCGGGTTTCACAAGGGAGGCATACAGTTCTCCGGTGGAAAAGTCACCCAATCGCTTTTGATCAAAGGGAGGGGCAAAGATATCTATCTTTGCCTGGAGCCACTGATTAATCAGCTCAACTGCCTGTTGTTGAGTAATTAATGCCGTTGATGCCAGAGGTTGAGCAGGTCTTGAAGTTGGAGCCTGGCTGCGCTTGGGATTGAGATAACTTTCTATATTTTGAATTGCCTGCGAAGCGTAGGGATCCTCCGGCCGTTCATCTAATGCCCGTTTGAAGTAAAGTAAGGCGGTTGGATAGTCTTTCCGCGAAGTTACCTCATAGCCAGCTACCATGTAGCGATCGTAGGCTGTTGTTTGAGACTGGTTCTGAGACTGGTTCTGAGCAGGTGCTGAGTTTCCAGAACTGGGCTTTCCCTGTTGCTGGTAAAGGCTGAGGACTCGCTGCGCATACTTAGCGACTTCTCCACTGTCGTAGCGATTTGGATTGCCTGTCATCCACCAGGCAGCCGCCCGACGGACTGCTAGGGGTTGATCATTCCCACTGGCACGATATTCATCGCGCAATACATCCCGCGTCACACAAGTGATAATTCCCCTTGCCGTGCTCGGATTAGCCTCAAACTGTGCCGAAGTAAGTTCTCTGCCGATACATAGCTTAGACCAGCGTGGAATGTTTTTGGCTTGCACCTGCCATTCACTATACAAGCCATCGTTCGATCGACCTGTTTGGGGAGCCGCCTGACGCAACGCTTCGACAAATGCGCTCACCTGAATATCAGAGAATTGTGCCTGAGCGGAGAATACCCCCACTCCGTAACTCAATCCGAATCCAGCTATCAGTCCGCTGAGTCGTAACCACATACGCCGCTTTGCTAAAACCTTATTCAGTTGCATTGATCTTAATCGAGGTTTTACTTTACTCGGTCGTGCGAGGAAGAGCAGGGTTAAGTAGTGGGGTGGAATTAAACTAAAGATACTTTGAGGGTAGAGGGGGTGGAAGCCCCTACCTGGGGCAACTCCCCCAACGCCCCCTGCTTATGATTAATTATGCCTACTTACTTACGAGAGCGGAGCAGGAGGATAGGAAATGCTCATCATCACACCCTCTCATTATCACCCTCGGATTCTCCCTCCTTTGCCAAATCGGACTCCCCATTCAATCAGGGGAAATAATTCATCTCAGCTTTCTAAATCAGGTAAGATGCCGAATCTACGGAATTCAAGGAATACAGAATTTTAGGAACCAGGAGAGATTAGCGGTAAAATTCAGACTTAAATCTCAAAACTTAAAATCTCAAAACTTAAAATCTTAAAATTTAAAATCTCAAAACTTAAAATCTTAAAACTCAAATCTTATAGTTCAGCCCTCCCTTCCTGCTTCATGGATTTCACCCTGTTTTTTCAGAACTTTCTCAATGGGCTATCAATTGGCAGCGTCTATGCTATCTTCGCCCTGGGTTACACGCTTGTCTTCTCCATTCTTGGCATTATTAACTTTGCCCATGGGGCAGTGTTCACCTTGGGAGCCTATTTCACCTATGCACTGATGGGGGAACCATTCGGCTTTAATGGGTTGCTGGCAAATGCAAAGTTGCCCCTCAATCTCCCCTTCTGGCTAGCAGCAATTCTTAGCGGCGTGTTGGCTGGTTTCGTGGGGGTGGCGATCGAGCGATTTGCCTTTCGACCATTGCGCCGTCGGGGAGCAGATCCCCTGTTGACCGTGGTTTCCAGCCTGGGAATAGCACTGATCATTGTGAATGTCATCCAATATCTGGTCGGAGCTGAAAACTACAATCTGCCGACAAGCGACACCTATGGTAATTTGCCCCCTGCGATTAACTTTGGCACTGTGAGTAATCCGATCCCCATTCGGACTGTGCAGATTGTGATTTTTGTGGTTTCTGTGGTCATTTTGGGAATTTTGACCTACCTGATTAACACCACCAAGTATGGTAAGGCCATGCGGGCGGTGGCAGAAGATCCAACAACCGCCAGTCTCTTGGGAATAGATACCGATCGCTTCATCGTGCTGACATTTTTTGTCAGCAGCTTCCTGGCCTCCCTTGCAGGCACCCTGGTTGGCTCTAGCGTCAGTATTGCTGGGCCTTATTTTGGTATTGGCTTTGGGCTCAAGGGGCTAGCGGTGATCGTGCTAGGTGGCTTAGGCAGTATTCCCGGTGCGGTTGTTGGAGGATTAATCATCGGGCTGGTAGAAGCCTTTGTTCCAGGGGAGTACTCGGCGTACAAGGAGGCAGTTGCCTTTGGAATTCTATTCATCATGCTTCTGGTGAAGCCCCAGGGATTGCTGGGAAGAACGTTTAGCCACAAAGTTTAGGGGGTCGAGCACTGATCCCGGGTTTCTCCCCACTCCGTTTCCAATTAACTCCCCTTACCCCAGTCTTTTTCCAATTCCAATCTCCAATTCAATTCCAATCTCCCATCCCCAACTTCCATGAGCGACTTTCTCTCCACCTATAGTTTCCTTTTTGTTTCTATGCTGTTGGGAGCAATGCTAGGACTGTCTCTTTATCTACCGTTGATGGCAGGACAGTTATCCCTGGCAAGTCCGGGGTTTTATGCGCTGGGAGGATACATTGCCGCGATTCTCTCTACTAAAGTCTTTCCCGTCCCTGCTGGAACGCCATTTCCCGTCCCCCATCTGCTACTGGAGATGCTGATTGCGGGGATTGTTTCAGGCTTGTTGGGAATTGCGGTGGGAGTTCCGGCGTTGCGGCTGAGGGGAATTTACCTGGCGATCGCCACCATTGCCTTTGTTGAAATCCTCCGCATCCTGGCTCTTAATCTGGAGATCACGGGGGGAGCGATCGGCATTTTCGGCGTACCCCAGCCCTTCTCAACTGCACTGGAATATCTCTGGATAGCCCTACCGCTCCTGCTAGTCAGCATGGCATTTGTCTATCGTCTGGAAAAAATTCGGGTCGGGCGCGCCTTTATTGCCATTCGAGAAGATGAACTAGCGGCGGATTCAATGGGGATCAATCCTACCTATTTCAAAGTACTGGCCTTTACCCTTGGGGCAATTTTGGCAGGGGTAGTCGGTGCCGTCAGTGCCCATTTTTTGAATACCTGGAATGCCCGCCAAGGAACCTTTGATGCCAGTATTATTTACCTGACCTTTGTGTTGATTGGGGGATCACGCACTTACCTGGGTCCCGTTTTGGGAGGTATGGTCTTTACCGCGCTGCCAGAAGCGCTACGGATCATGGCTGACATTCCAGGCTTACCTCTCTGGTTAGCGCATTTTTTGCGGGATGGTCGTTTAATTATTTTTGGGCTGTTGATCGTCGTTGGCACAATCTTCTTTCCCCAAGGACTGGTCACTCCGGGGCTCCTCAGATGGATTAAACGGCATCCCCGATCGAACTAATCCCCTCCCATATTCTAATACCAATTTAAATAGCGAACAGGACAGATTGGGGACGGGGTGCAGGGGTTCCACCCCGTCCCCAATCTGCAACCTTCATTTTTTAAATTGGTATAAGCAAGCGGACGACCGTTATCGCACACCTCCTTCCTGACTCCCTGACTCCTCTTTCCTGGCGATTACAGCGGTTTTTAGAAGGGTTCGCCCCCTCTGTAAAATCAAACCCCTTCCCTGGCTGAGGGGTGAGTCAGGTGGGCGATGCCTACCCGAAGCGTCTGGAGGCAGGCGATCGAGCATGTTTCTTGCGATCGGCCACCAGATTTTTTTAAAGAAAGATTGCGTAATCCGGTGGATCCTGTGTTAAATTGCATAGCTATAACTGTAGCCAGTCAGCTTAATCCATCCTGGACTAAAAGCCAAAGCAGCTTCTGCGCCAGGTGGAGCGGAGGACCCAAATCTTGGGGCGAACCTTCGGCAGGATGAACCGTGAAGAATGGAGGGATGCAATGTCTCCATTTCCTATCAGCGGCCTAACCAAAGGCGATGAGTTGATGAATTCCCATCTCTCATCCCTGTGCCATCATCTCTGCCTGGGGGGGCATCTCTCAGCCCTAGCCCGTCAGCTAACCCCGTCAGCATTGAGGGAGGACTGAAGAGTCAGCATTCTTAAGTGCTTCAGGCTCGTCAGTGTCTCTTGCTAGTACTGCTCAGTTCTCTTTGTACCTGCTTTAGACTCTGAGGCGCTGAAGATGATTTTTCAGATGAATTTGGCAGCGGTATTTACCGCCGCAGCTCAGGCGAGCTGGAAACGAACCAAGCCTGTGCTTGTTCGAGATACGGTGATTTTGCCAGCGTTAGGTTTCCTGGGAATTATCCTGCTGTGGTGGGTTGTGGCGCTATTTCGACGGGATCTGATACCCACACCCGCAGAGGCCCTGTTCAATGATCTGGATTTTATTTTACATCCGTTCTATCAGAGAGGTCCGGGAGATA
This sequence comes from Kovacikia sp., assembly GCA_049581985.1. Classification (GTDB taxonomy): domain Bacteria; phylum Cyanobacteriota; class Cyanobacteriia; order Leptolyngbyales; family Leptolyngbyaceae; genus Kovacikia. The sequence continues at coordinate 3,492 of JBAUTA010001190.1, read as the reverse complement.
TCGGTCTGGGTTGGCTGTTAATTGCCAGCTTGCGGCGAGTGTTGTTGGGCTTCCTTTTGGGAGCAGTGGTCGCAATTCCAGTGGGGCTGTTGACTGGCATGTGTCGCCCGGTGATGCTAGCCCTGAACCCGATTATTCAAATTTTCAAGCCTGTGTCTCCGCTGGCGTGGTTGCCGATCGCCCTGGCAATTTTCAACCTGGCAGACTCATCGGCAATCTTCGTGATTTTCATCACCTCCCTGTGGCCCACCATTATCAACACAGCGCTAGGCGTTGCCAGTGTGCCAAAAGACTATTTGGATGTGTCGCGCGTCCTGGAAATGCCCCGCTGGCGGCAAATCACTAAGATCATTTTGCCAGCCAGTCTGCCCTATATCTTTACTGGATTGAGAATCAGTCTGGGGATTGCATGGCTGGTGATTGTTGCCGTAGAAATGTTGACAGGCGGAATCGGCATTGGCTTTTTCGTGTGGGATGAGTGGAGTCGGTTTAATCTGAGTTCCGTTTTCCTGGCGATATTTGTGATTGGCTTAACTGGCTTGTTACTAGACGTTGCCATTAGCCAACTCCAAGTTTGGATAACCCATCGACGTCCAACGTGAACGGATTAGGCGATGAGGGGTGGGTTCTGCGTTCAACCCAGGAGAGTCCGATTTGGCAAAGGATGGAAAATCCTGAGGCGATGGCGGCAAGGTGTGATGATCTGCATCTCCCAGGCATTTGTCCCCCTGCCCTTTGTAGTACTTCCCAATCCAAACTCTAAACTCTGACCTCTAAAATCCCCGGAACTATGAATCACTGGACACGTCGAGAATTCGTGCTGGGTATGGGTGCGGCGGCAGCGGGAGTAGCGCTGTCATCCTGTGCGGTGAATGCCGCACAGGATGACAGAGGCCTAACGGAAGAAGCGCGAGCCATCAAACCAGTCATCCGATCCAGCGAGTTGGAAAAACCGGATATCACAGTGGGCTATGTCCCTGTGAATGACTGCGCGCCGTTTGCGATCGCCTGGAAGAAAGGCTTTTTTCGCAAGTATGGGCTGAACGTTCAGCTCAATCGGGAAGCCAGTTGGGCAACCTCCCGCGATGGCTTGATCTTTGGTCGCCTGGACGCATCCCCGGTTGTATCGGGCGCGGTTACCAATGCCCGCATCGGAGCCGAAGGGGCACGTCATGCCCCCCTATGTGCCGGGATGACCCTGCATCGGCACGGCAATGCAATGACAATGAATAAAGCGATGTGGGATTTTGGGCTACGTCCCTGGCACGAGTACAACGGCAACCTGGAGGAATTTGGCAGCCAGTTTCGCAACTTTTTTGAAAGCCAACCTCCAGAACAAAGAGTTTGGGCCGTTGTCCTCAGTTCTGCCATCTATGAATACTTTATTCGCTATCTGGCAGCAGCAGCCGGCGTAGAACCCGATAAGGAATTCCGCATCATTATTATTCCCCCCCCCCAAATGGTAACGAATGTCCGAATTGGGGCGATGCAAGGCTACATGGTGGCAGAACCGTGGAATACTCGTGCGATTACTGGAAACGCAAATGTTGGATTTACCTTTGCCCAGGGTAAGGAAATCTGGTTAGGCCACCCCGATCGGCTGTTGGGAGTAATGGAATCCTTTATTACCAACTACCCTAAAACCTATCGATCGCTTTTGAAAGCAATGATCGAAGCCTGCCAATATTGCAGCAAACCAGAAAATCGGGAAGAAGTTGCCAAATTGATTACGGAGCGATCATTTACTGGAGCTAAACCGAAACAGGGTCCCGTAGATAAATTTACCCGACCCGCGATCGTCGGTGAATACAACTACGGCGGGTTCGATGGCAAAGACCGCACGATCAAATCCGACGACACCACCCTTTTCTATGATTTGCCCCCCCACATTCCCCAAAAACCCGGAGAAACCTCAACCTTCCTCTGGCGTTCTAAGAGTCTCTGGTTGATGACCCAGGCTGCCCGTTGGGGACAAATTAAAGAGATTCCCAAAAATGCTGAAGAGCTAGCCGAAAAAGCCTGGAGAACTGACATCTACCGCGAAGTTGCTTCAGAAATGGGAATTCCTTGTCCCAAAGAAGATTACAAAGTCGAACCACCAGAAGTATTTATCGACCAAAAAGGGTTTGACCCCAGCGATCCAGTCCGCTATCTCAATAGTTTTGAAATTCGCGCTAATCGTCCAGCAAGGATTTATATGAGCTAGTGCTGCAAATCATCCATTTTGCCCCCTGGGGGTGGGGGACTTCGCTCCCAGAAGGGAGACCCACCCCCAAGAAGGGATTCCACCCCTTCACCCCTTTCAAGACTTTATTTTTGTTGTACTAGACTATTACTCCTTTTTCTCTATCCTTTATGAAATGGTATTACCTCTCTGATTACCGTTGCTCCCCATCAGGTGAGCGGTAACAAAATCTCAAATTCTGTACCTGTACTAGATATTTTTGTGTCTGGCAAGGCAGTATCTGTTTTGCCGTTGAGTTGGGTGCAAGCATCTTTTAGAGCGCCCTGCCGCGATCGCACCTCCAATTTACCCCCATGTTTTGCGGTAATAATCTGGTAACTGAGTGCCAGACTGGTTTCCTTAGCTGCCCGTTTTTTTACCGAGAATGATTCTAAAATTTGCTTTTGTGCCTCAGGAGATAAGCCAGGTCCATTATCGGCAATAGAAATAGAGACCCAACGAGATACTTCCCCCGTAGCAGATGGAATTGAGCGAATTTGAGTTGTAATTTCGATCGTCGGTTTAGTGATAGGAGTTACGGCATAGGTAGAATTCTGCCGCTGGCTGAAATCCAGATCTAGCTGCTGGCTAACCGCTTGATTAATCAAAGCATTCACAGCATTGCTCAAAATATTCATAAATACCTGATTTAGTTGCCCAACATAGCAAAGTACAGGCGGCAAATGGTCGTAATGCTTAATAACCTGAATTTCGCTGGTAAGACGGCTTTTAAGCAGCAGCAAAATACTGTCTAGTAATTCATGTAAATTGGCAGGTTTTGGATACACCTCGTCAATATGGCAGAAGTTTTGCAGACTTGTTGCCAGCTTGGATAAGCGATCGGCTCCAGATCGAATGCTTTCAATAGTTTGGGGGAAGTCTTGACGTAGATAATCAACCTCCAGATCTGCCCTCAAGCGAACAATTTCGTGGGGCGGATCGGGTAAATGCTTCTCATAGGCAGCTAGTAGCTCTAGCAAATTCTCACTGTACGCAGTTACATGACTCAGATTACCCCAAATAAAGCTAACCGGGTCTAGAATTTCATGGGCAACTCCGTCTACTAATCGTCCTAAACTTGCCATCTTGGCGCTCTGAATCATCTGCGCTTGGGCTCGCTCGTATCGAACCTGGGTTTCAATGCCACGAATTTGCCAGTAGGCAATATTAAGCGCATGAACATCGAGTAGAAAATAAGATTGGGGTGCAACCTGAACCAGAATTGGTTCGCTAAGGAATTCGGGAGATCGCCGCAATGCCTGTTGAGC
>JBAUTA010001189.1:0-1845 GCA_049581985.1 Kovacikia sp. | reverse complement strand
AGGCCACTGCTCCTCTGGCCCAACAGATTGCGGAAAAGGCTTCCCAGGCTTCTGTTTCTGACCTGTTAGATCAACTAATTGTGGCGGAGAAGGAACTGGTAGAGGCCCATCCCGCGATCGCCAGCGTCCCCTACAACGGATTGGCCCAGCGAGACATCGATCACTTCTACCTGAATAGTGAGGGGGCCTTGCGCACAGAGGGCTACTCCCTTTCCTCCATTTACCTCTACAGCAAAACTGAGGAAGAAGGCAAAAAGCCCCGGAGTGCAGGCGCGTTCCGCATCAGCCGCAGCCTTGAGAAACTGGATGTCAAAGGTTGCCTGGAGGAAACTCTCGACAAAACTATTAGCCATCTGAACTACGAAAAAATTTCCACTGGCAAATACCGGGTTGTCTTTTCGCCTGAAGCATTTCTGAGCCTGCTGGGAGCGTTTTCTAATCTGTTTAATGCCCAGAGCATTCTAGATAAACAAAGCCTTTCCACACCCGACTCCTTGGGGAGCCAGATTGCTTCTCCCCTCCTGTCAGTATGCGATGATGCGCTGCATCCGGAGAATGTGGCAATTTCCAGCTTCGATGGCGAAGGCACTCCGACCCGCCGGATTCCGCTAGTGACTGAAGGCGTACTGTCTAGTTTCCTCCACAGTGCGGGAACGGCAAAGCGGTTTAACACCCAACCCACAGGTCATGCCAATATTGGGGCAAAAGTCACCGTTAGTCCCCATTTCTACCACGTTTTTCCTGGTAAATCTGCGGAGCAGACCTACAGTCTCGACACCGCCGAAAATGTGGTGCTGATCGATGATCTGCAAGCCCTCCATGCGGGTGTGAAAGCCCTCCAGGGTTCCTTTTCCCTACCATTTGACGGCTGGTTGGTGAATCACGGAAAGCGCACCAGCATCGAATCGGCAACGGTTGCGGGAGACTTTTTGGACCTGCTCAAAGCCATCATCTATGTCGAACCGGAAGCCCATCTAACTCCTGGCGGTGTCTGTCCCTACATTTGGGTCGATGGGCTGTCGATCACGGGTGAATAGAAAGGTCAGGGGAACTACTTAAAACGGAGAGATCAACCTGGGGAATACTGGGTGCAAGTTTGACCGCACAATGTTGCCAAAGCACCTGTAACCCAAGGTTGGTCTGCCAATGGAACGCCTGTTTATCTCTGCGATCGCCCTTTTCATCCTGCTGTTTATTGTTCGTTACATCATCATCTTTCAACGGTTGATGAAGTACGCGATTCAGTATCCAGAATATGAAAGTAAGCCATTCGAAGCAGTCCCTGATGAACTTAAGGAACTCTTTCAGCAACCCATTAATCAGTTAGAGGGATTGGGATTCAAAGTCTGTTGTTATCTTCAGGTAAAGGAATTATCCAGCTTTGACATTCCCAAAACCTGGGCCCTTGCTTTATACAGCAAAGAATCCAAAACCTTTGCCCAGGTGACTACCCGCCACGTATTTGATCCTACCAATCTGTTTGATATTGATTTTCTCACCTTTTTTAAGGATCGGACTTTGCTGCTGACGATGAACGGCAAAGCCTACAGCATTCTGGGGGAGATGCCCCAGACGATCGTTCAGGATCCCTGCGTTGTACAGGTTGAAGACCAATGGCGGGCACACTACGACAAGCTGCAATCCTTAATCCCAACGAAAGTGCCCTGTGGCCTATCCCCCGATGCTTTTATCAAAGCATTGCAGGCGCATTATCAGGTTTATATTAATCGCTTAATCAAGCTGCGCCAAATTGCTCCGGTGCCGGGAACAGATAGCTTTCAACTGAGTGGCCGACTTGCCTTGCAGACCACCTTCAACCTTGTGCGGGGAAAGGGCAAGGTGGAT
>JBAUTA010001188.1:0-7214 GCA_049581985.1 Kovacikia sp. | reverse complement strand
ATCCACCTTGCCCTTTCCCCGCACAAGGTTGAAGGTGGTCTGCAAGGCAAGTCGGCCACTCAGTTGAAAGCTATCTGTTCCCGGCACCGGAGCAATTTGGCGCAGCTTGATTAAGCGATTAATATAACGTGAGTTCGATGATCTAAAAGAAGGCAGGAGGCAGAGCAGCTAGGTCTTTGGGCAGCAAGTCCAAAGAGGGGAGTTTGGGTCGGTAGGTGTAGGCAATCAGCCCAGCCGCCAAATTGACCAAGAAATTCCACACACTACGATGGCGAGAATGCTCGATTTGACAAATGTTCTTCAATTGGTCGTTGACCGTTTCAATTAAGGCTCGTTTGCGCAAGAGGATTTTGTCCATCAGCTTCATCAGCCGTTGTTTCATATTCTTCTTGGCTTTAGATACCAGTTGTAGCCCCCGGTCGTAAAGTTCTTCAAACAACGCCTGGGAAACATAGCCGCGATCGCCAAACAACTGTCCGACCATGTCTTGAGTCAGCTCTGGCACGGGCTTGCGGTCGTCGGTGTTGGCGGGGGTGAGTTTGAAGGCGAGCAACTCTCCCCGCTCGTTGATAATCAGATGGAGTTTAAAGCCAAACTTCCATCCAGTGGAACTTTTGCCCCAACCCACATGATTTTGGAAGACTTTGTGATTGTGCGCACGGGCGGGATGGCAGACCTCCAAGGTGGTCGAATCAATGAACCCAATCCCGGTCATCGCCCCTTTGCGAGTGTTCAAGAAGCAACACAACAGCATCATGCACCAAGGCATCAATTCGACGATCCGCGAGTAGCTGACGAGGTTGGGCATAGCGTTGCGCCACGAGACCAAAACCTGCAAGGTGTAAAAGTCCTTAAAGGTACGAAATCCAGAGCCGTGAAAGGCAATCGCGATGGTCATCACTTCACTCAGCTGCATCCGCGATTGGCGATGCTGTTGTCCTGGTAGCGAGGGCAGTTGTGGTTGTTGGCTCCACAACTGCTCCATCTGGATGCAAAAGTCATCCACCTCACAAAAAATTTGGGTCATGTCCAGGTGCGATACGATAGTGTCCATAGCTGAGACCTCAAAAGCTTTCAAATCTAGTCTCAGCTTTTCTCTTGGCTTTTTCCACCCCATCGAACTCACGTTAAACCAGATCCATACCAGCTTTATAGCTATCACCAGCTTGATTAGGACAAAGATTAAAGGGGGAGTGGGGGCGAAGCTTCCCCACCCCCTGCGCCACCCTGATGCTCGAGCTTGGGATTAGGCAGCAGATATCGCAGATTTCCTGCCGATTTATGACTATTACCTCTCAGGTTTTGCCCTATGGTCTAAGATCTGCTGGCGGAGGTCATCAGTTGTACGCAACAGATCAGATTGAATAAGCTCCCCCTGCTCTCCCGTGGTCAGCCACTTAAGCTGCACGGTCTGATTTTCCGCCTCGGCATCTCCCAAGATTAAGCAGGCAACAGCACCGCTGCGATCGGCGCGTTTGAACTGTTTCCCAAAAGCGCTGGCACTCAGATCCAGTTCGACGGTAAATCCCTTCTGCCGCAGTTTTTGTGCTAATACCAGGGCTTGAGATTCTGCCTTGTCTCCCCTAGAAACCAGATAGAAATCGACCATTGTAGAAGGGGCGGATTGGGACTGCTGCAGTAGTAAAATCAGCCGTTCTAGCCCAATTGCCCAGCCGATCGCAGGGGTTTCTGGTCCTCCCAGTTCTGTAACCAGGCCATCGTAGCGACCGCCAGCACAAACCGTTGCCTGTGCTCCCAGATTTTCGGATTGGATTTCAAAGACGGTGTGCGTGTAGTAATCAAGCCCCCGCACCAGGCGATCGTTGATTTCGTAGGTAATTTCGAGGCGGGTCAGCAAATCCTGAACCTGCTCAAACCGCTCCTTAGAGTTGGAGTTGAGGTGCTCCAAAATACTGGGTGCTGTTTGCAAAACGGCTTGGGTGCGACCATCTTTGCTGTCCAAAATTCTTAAGGGATTGCGGGTAAGCCGATCTTGAGAGTCAATATCTAAATCGGTTTTGAAGGGGGTAAGGTAGTTCACCAACGCTTCCCGGTAGCGTTGTCGATCGCCTGCATCTCCAATGGAGTTAAGGATGAGGTGCAGGTTTTTGAGTCCTAGAGTTTGCAGAATGTCCGTCGCAATCGCGATCACCTCAACGTCTGCTCTTGGCGAGGAACTCCCCAACAACTCCACACCAATTTGATGAAACTGCCGCTGCCGCCCTGCCTGGGGACGCTCGTAGCGAAACATGGGGCCGCCATACCAGAGCCGCTGTACCCCCCCCTGGGCGGCAAGCCCCTGCTCAATATAGGCCCGAACTGCCCCTGCTGTTCCTTCTGGACGCAGGGTAATCGAGCGTTCCCCCCGATCCTTGAAGGTATACATTTCCTTGCCTACCACGTCGGTAGCTTCACCAATTCCCCGCTCAAACAGGGCGGTTTGCTCAAAGATAGGCGTGCGAATTTCCTGATAGACCGCTCTGCTTAAAATGTCCCGGACAATCGATTCTACCCACTGCCAGTAGCCAATTTCATCGGGCAGGATATCTCGCGTGCCCCGTAATGCTTGAATTGAACCCATAGTTTCAATTTGAACCCGTATTTCCTACAACAAACGATAAGCAGTGTGTTCCGTTAGGGTCAGGTTCCACCCTTAACCATTGCCAGATTCAACGGTATCAAATTCAACCGTTTCCCAGGCACCGTAGCGATCGCTATAGTACGCCAAAATCTGTTTTATCCGTGTGCTGCAGGCAGAATTTAAGTTGTCGGGATACTGAATCTCCAAACTGTCAATTTGGCTGAGACGGTAATCAAACTGCTGGGACTGTTGGGGAACCAGTTCAACTTCAACGCCATCCACCTGGCAGAGATGGGCAGCGACCTCCCGGTATACCGCTAAGGGCAAGTCGGTACGACGGATCCGAAATTTCATTTAAGAACTCGCTTCTTTACCAAAGTTAGGCGTGATATTGGGCAGTGGGCAACAGTTGACATCATCAATGCAGACTTTGCCCCATTGCAACGCCCATCGCACCAACGCCACCCGGTTGTCGGTTTCGGTCTTGGTCAAAATGTTGCTGATATGATTATCAACTGTGCGCTTGCTGATTTCCAATTTTTCAGCAATTTCCTGGTTTGTCATGCCAGCGGCTACCAATTCGATAACTTGCAGCTCTCGCTCAGAAAGAGGACCCTGCGCTTGAAAATCGCCACCAGCCATACTTGTTCACCGTCTGTGTATATCTACCCATTCCCCTCCCATTCTAGGGGCAAGTTGGCAAAAATACTCACTTCTGAGCCATGCATCTTTCAGGGAAAGAAGACACGTTTAGCGATTGACTCCATGATCCCCAATTTTTTCTCAAGGAACCTATGCCAACTTCGGAAAAACCTATTAGTCCCTGGTCTTATAAACCCTGGTGGTGTCAGCCCTGGTCGATCGCGTTGACTGGGACGGGGTTGATTGGCGGTAGCTGGCTATTATTGAAAATAGTTTGGGTAACTGTCCTGGTAGCGATTCCGGTGTTAATTTGGATGGGATTCTTTTTGCTGCTTTGGCCCCGGTTGATTTTGCAGAGCGGAATTCTGAGCGATTCTGGTGAGCAAGATGGTTAATGTCAGCAGGAGGGAGAGGGGAGAAGGGAGAAGGCATGGAGAAAGTTGTGAGCTTGCCGCTTAACCGCAAACCCCCTGCTCATTTAGAAGTTCAGGGGCATCGGGGCGCGAGGGGGTTACGTCCAGAGAATACGCTTGCTGCCTTTGAGTATGCGAACGCCCTTGGGGTGACCACACTGGAGATGGATACGGGCATCTCTGCGGATGGGGTGCTGGTGGTGTGTCACGATCCGGTAATCAATCCTTTGTTGTGCGTCGATGCCAAGGGCGATCGGCTGGCTGATGTGCCCAAGCGGTTGTTGAAAGAATTAACTGTGGCAGAAATCCAAACCTTTGACTGCGGCACTTTGAATCCGGATCCAGTTCGATTTCCGTTGCAACAGGCCGTTCCGGGTTCCCGGATTCCTACTTTACAGCAGGTATTTGACCTGGCTGAAGCACAAAATCCAAAAATTCGCTACAACATCGAAAGTAAAGTAAATCCTCTCTATCCGGAGCAGACTGCCAGCCCAAAAGTGTTTGCTGAAAAGTTAGTTGACCTAATTGAGCAAAATAATTTGACTGCCCGTGCGGTGATCCAGTCGTTTGATTGGCGGGTATTGCAGCATGTTAAATGGCTGAATCCGGATATTCAAACTTCAGCTTTGGTGCTACATAATCAAACGTCAAGTACATTAGAGGGATTTGCAGGTCCATCTCCTTTTTTGGCAGGGTTAAACTTCGCTGATTGCCAGGGGAATATCGCATCGTTGTTACGGTCAACTGGATATATAGACATTTACTCTCCGAATTTTGAGACCCTTCTGCCTGAATCTCCGGTTTTTCTACAATCGGTAGGGGAGTTAAAGCAGGCAGAGCTGATTATTTTTCCTTGGACAGTCAATCAGGAGATAATCATGCGACGGTTGATCAACCTGGAAGTCGATGGGTTAATTACAGACTTTCCCGATCGATTGCTGAACCTGCTCAACTCCTGGGATTAACATAAAGGGAAGATTTTGAATCTCCATGCACATCGACCCGGTAACGATCTACTGCCCCAATCCTCTGTGTCAGGCTCCGAATCCAGAGAGCCACAGATTTTGTTTCCAGTGCCGCATGCCCATGCCCAAGCGCTATCTCTGGATGGCAGGCAGGGTAGATTCTTTGCGTCCAGGTGAGCTGTTGGCCGATCGGTATTGGGTGAAGCGAGATCAGATTGTTTTAGACACAAAACCCGGTCTGCTGCCGGATTCACCCGACGAGATTTCTGAAATCGTTGAATCCTACCTCAGGCTGTCGCCCTATCAACCCCATGTGCCGCAGGTTTATGGGCTGCTCAAAGTGCGTCAAGGGCTTTCAAATACGGATGTTTTATTGCTAGAGCAGGCTCCCATTTATCCGGAGGGCGTTTTCGGGAGTCAATCGTCAGATTCCCTGGAAGGTTGCCTGATGCCAGAGCTAACTGCTGTCTGGAAGGAGAGCAGTGCGCTGCGACAGTTAAACTGGCTCTGGCAAATTGCCCAACTGTGGCAACCTTTTAGTGTTCAGGGGGTGGCTTCTACCCTGCTCCGTCCAGATTTGTTGCGATCGGAAGGGGGCATTGTGCGGTTGCTGGAGTTGCAGGCGGACAGCCGCAAAGAACCTTCGCTGGCTGATTTGGGGCAGGTGTGGCAGAATGAACAACTCACAGCCCAGCCCTTGATTGCCGACTTTCTGGCAAAGCTGATTCAGCAGATGCAGCAGGGACAGGTGAGAAGTGCTGAACAGGTGGTCGCCTCTCTGGATCAAGCGCTGCAAGTTTGTGGGCAGACTCAGTTTCGCCAGATTCAAATTGCCACCCAAACCGATCAAGGACCGAGCCGCCAACGGAACGAAGATGCTTGCTACCCTCCTGGCGGAACGGCCCTGGTGATCACCAACCCTGGCAGGGATGCGTCTAACGCCCCAACGTCAACCCCTGGTTCGGCAGCATCTCCAGTGGCAGCACCGCTGGTCATCGTATGTGACGGAATTGGGGGGCATGAGGGGGGAGATGTTGCTTCAAGTTTGGCGATCGCCGTTCTCCACCAAAGCTTGCAACGGACCCCCCTATCCACCGCCAACCCAGATGCCCTGGTTGCTCAGTTAGAACAATCCGTGCTGGCAGCTAATGAGATTATTAGCCAGCGGAATGATAGTGAGTCCCGGCAGGAACGTCAGCGGATGGGAACGACGCTCGTGATGGCGCTGATTCATGCCCATGAGCTTTACCTGGCCCACGTGGGAGATAGCCGTGCTTACCGGATCACCCAAACCGGATGTCACCAAGTGACGATGGATGATGATCTGGCTTCCAGGGAGACGCGATTGGGGTATGCCCTCTACCGGGAGGCACTCCAGCAACAGGGGTCAGGAGCGTTGGTCCAGGCATTGGGAATGGGGTCTTCTTCTCTATTGCATCCAACGGTACAGCGCTTTATTTTGGATGAGGATTGTCTATTTCTGCTGTGCTCGGATGGTCTGAGCGACAACGATCGGGTCGAGGAATACTGGCAAACTGAGCTGCAACCTGTTTTAGAAGGCAAAGTAGACATCGCTACAGCCACTCAGCGATTGGTGTCAATTGCGAATAGCCAGAATGGACATGATAACGTCACGATTGGGTTAATTCACTGTCGGCTGTCTCCCGCTGATCGCGCTATCGTGCCTGCCTCGTTAGACGTTTCCCTCGCCACTCCTCCCCCTTTTTTTAAGGGCTCAGGGGGGGCTAGGTCAGAGGGGGATTCCGATGCGGCCCCATCGACGTTTAGAACGCAGTTTGTAGAGCCGCGATCGCGGCGCAACCCATTCCTTCAGCTTTTAGGAATTGGAACTGTTTTGGCGATGGCAGGAGTCTTTGCCTATGTCTTTGCGTTAGGGCTTCGTCCAGCAGCGAATGCGCCGCCGCTGACGCAACCAACGGCTTCTGAGACACCCGTTCCTGAGCCGCCTCTTCCCAACCCAACGCCAACTTCTTCATCCTTCTTACCGGTTGGATCACTGGTGCAGGTTAACCGCTTGACACCTGACGGGACTGCTCAAGTCAACGAAATCGCTTTACTGTCTCAACCTGAAAAGACAGCCTCTGCTGCCGGAAGCGTCATCGCAGATGTAATTCCGGTGGGTACTGTGCTACAAATTTCGGGCAGAAAAACTACGTTGTCTGAAACCAACTGGCTCCGGCTCAAAGTTTGCTCCGTTCCCCCTGGAAACCGTTCTACCAAACGGACTGTGCAGCGCGATCAGGCTGGCTGGGTTGAGGAAGCTGAGCTTGTTCCCCTGATTAGCCCCAAAGACACCCTCACCCCTGCCCAGTTGGGCAATTGTGTGAGTGCCACACCCTTACCAGAGACAACAAGAAACTAAGTCAGAAGGGAGTTGGGAAACTCGGATCGGAAGCAGCCCCCTGGTTTCCTAAAAGTAAAATTAGCTAACTCCGGTACTCTTCCTCTTGCTCGTCTTGATCAGGTTCTGGTTTGTCGAGGCCTTCCTTAAATCCGCGCAGGGTTTTTCCTAAGGTTCCACCCAGTTCTGGAATCTTCTTTGGCCCAAAAATAACGATCGCAACAATAAGGATAATTGCTACTTCGGGCCAT
>JBAUTA010001187.1:0-4474 GCA_049581985.1 Kovacikia sp. | reverse complement strand
AACCAGCCTACATACAGGCGATTTTCGGTCGAGGTAACCCATCCACAAAACTGCTCCCACAGGGTCGCACGCTCGGTGCGTTGGAGAGTTGTTGTCATGATTGTAATGAGTGCTTGATGTAATGTGTATCAATGGGCGGTTTTCACCACCTGAGTAAATTTTACATCTCTTTATTGATTTTTGTAAAGGATTGACCCGGGTAGCTCCCCCTAATTTCGTTGGCGAAAAACTGCTGGGATCCGTCTTTAGAAGCTAATCAAAGATTCTAAAGAATTCTGAGAAATATTAACTTTTGAAAAATTCAGCCCACTTTTTATAAGGAAATCCCGTTCCTGTCTAAGATTTCATTCACATTTGCTCAGGCTAAACGGTCGGCGTGCCCGGAGCAGTACCGATCTTCATCATTTCTACTACCCGATCGCAATCCAGTTCTAGATAGCGATCAACAGCCAGGTAGACCCAATACCAGGGGCGATGCTCTTCGTTGGTTCTTTGAAATCCCAAAGCCATCCGTAACTCTTCATAGAGGGGATGGATAACCGGCGAATAGATATCACAGAGGTTGGGGAAATCAGCCTGGATTTGTCTCAGGGTTGTCTGCGTATCTTTCAAAAACTCACTCAGGTATTTGGGCTGCATAAAGGCCATGTCAACATACCAGGCTCGGACGTAGACCGAGGTGCAACCCGGATCTCCCGGACTTGCCAGTTTAACAGGGTCAACTGGCACATTACTGGCAAGGTAGAAGCTTTTAGCAGGGGGCCGAAAGAAGACCTCCTCCGACTCACTGGCAGTTGGGTAAAGAATAGCAATTCCAACCGGGTTGAGATTGTCACACCGACGCAGCACGCGCAGACAGGTGGGATATTCCTGGGACCAGGTCCGAAGAATCCTAGCAATTCGTTGGGGCGTGGCTGATTCATCTTTGGTTGCCCAAATATAGGTTTGGGCAATCAAACTGGCGATCGGAATCGCGTCAGTTCGAGGATTGAAAATATCAGGTTTCAGCTCGATCGGCTTGGAGGGTTCCGTTAGGGTTACCAATTCTGGCAACGGGCGAATCTTGATACAGAGAGACTGTCCATCAAAACGCTTTTCTAACAGGCCTAGGGCAACTAACTGATCAACCATCATGCCCGCTGCCCGATCGCTGCCCCGGTCTTTATGACCATAGAACAACGCCGCAGCTTCCCGGTGGGTACAGGCAATAAAGCCCTCCGTAGGGTAGAGTTGCGGCAGCGTTTCAATCTGCTCTCTCCCTGAATCTGGCTGCTGCTTTAGAAGCAGGTAGGCCCAAAGTCGGACAAAGCATTCAGCCCGACGGCGCGTCAAACCACCGCGTCCCAGCAAGGCCGTAATATAGGTGCGTTGCTGGGCAGGTGGAAAAAAATGATCCAGATATTCTGGCCCCAGGTGCTCATTCGAGTCAGACAAGTGTTTTAGTGGGCACATCAATTCACAAGTCCCAAAAGGATTACAGAAAAAACGATGGAGAACTTTTCAGAATTAGGAATTAGTCGGTTAACTATAGCGATCCTATTTGGATTATGAGCAAGGATTTCATTAGAATCCTTGCTCACCAAGCCTCTCAAACTCATACCAGTCGTCCATGCTGACTTTTCAGCACTCCAAAGGATGAAAAGGCATTTCCAGAGCAATTTGAATTGAAAACAGTGCAAATCCAACCCCTCCCAACCTCCCCTTGCCAAGGGAAGGTGCCGTAGACGGTGGGGTAATGGGCAAGGTTCATAGTTGAAATTGGTATCACAACTGATTTAGGACTGCTGATATTAGGACTGCTATAGATAAGGAAGTTACTCCGTAAGGGTGAGCTGATAAGTCGGTGGGCACAATTAGATTAAAGAGGAATTGGGTAGATCAAAGAGGGTTTGGGAGTAGAGCCTCCCTTCCCCTTGCTAACAATTCATCAGGGCTGCCCGCTGAGAACCGATGACTCCCCTTGAAGCTGATTGTAAAAGCCGCCTGCGCAAGGAGAAAGAAATTTTTCGAAAGCTCCTTTTTGACAAGCCTTTCAGTTGAAGGAGTAGAACAATACCCGAATGGGTGAGTACATTTGAAGAAACTGGACTGAGAATAAGGAATATAAGCATAGGCTTTGAAGTTAAAAGATTTGGCTTTAAACAACGCTACCCAAACATGCATCCGCTGCACAGGTTGGAATCGGGTCTGAGTGAAAATCAGCCGATGTTAGCTTTTTCCCTAAGGTAGGACGCCATCGGGTCAGCGCTCCATTTCCGCAAGCTGAACTAATCATATTGACGGGCTTTGACTAGCTTGCCGTTTTCCCATGCAGGAAGAGACGGCAAAAACTTCACCCTACTTCACTTCAATTCACTCTACTACAACATTCCTGATCTTAATTCGTTGATCTTGAGTTAACTGCGGATTGCTCATTGCGTCTTCACAAATGCAGCTATCAGAATATCCTCAGTACTTGAGGAACTTGATTTATGACAGCCCCCCTCTTTTCCGTTTCTCTAGAAGCTGCATCTGTGGCATATATGTTTGGCGATCGTGCTACTGGCTCTAACGGTGTATGCTCCCCGCACCTTACTTCCAGCAAAGTTTCTAACCATCAACGGTTAGAGAATCCGACCAGAACCTCGCCTGCCGAAAGGTGTAGCCTTCATCCAGTTTGGAGTGGCTTGATTGAAGCCATTCCGCAGGGTGTGATCGTTGCTTCCCAAAACCTGAAACCCGTTTATTGGAACTTAAAAGCGAAGGAAATCTGTGAAAGCTTTTCAGCGTCAGCGTTGACGCCAGTTGAGCTGCCTCTGGTTGTCTCTGATGTTTGCCGCCGCTTAATTCGAGAAAATCGTTCTGAGAATTGTTTGCTAGTTATGGAGTGCCAGACAGCGACAGGTCAGACAATCCGGATCAGCGTTCGCTGGCTTTACCCAACCGGTGCCCACGAGAATGGTGGTTCTGGGCAACTGATCAGCCTTAGAGAGCGGCAGTCAAAAGGTCAGGATGAGTATCGGCAACCCTATATCCTGGTGTTTCTGGAGAACTGTAACGATGTCCTGCAGGAAGAGCTCCGTATTGAGCAGAAGAAATATGATCTGACTGAGCGTGAGGCAGAAATCTGGATGCTGCTGCGGCAAGAGTACACTTACCAGGAAATTGCTCAGATGCTACAGATTAGCTTGAACACAGTTAAGACGCACGTTAAAAACGTCTATGCAAAGCGGCGAAGCTTTCATGGACAGGAGCGGTTCTGGTGCTTTGAGTGAGTTAGGGGCAGAGACTAGGTGTCGGTCAGGACAGGATAGATTTGAGGGGTCACTCAAATCTACAAAACTTATATCCTCGGTGTTTTGAGGGTTTTCAACCCTGCAAAAACAGTCTTGACAGACCATTAGGTAGTAGGTGTCAGGCGTCAGATGTCAGCAGGACAATTAATTAGGACAATGAATAATGACGAATGCCGAACGCCTAATCACGCATGACGAGATTGCCCAAGATTGTAACCTATAGTCCTGCCTATACGGTGGTTCCGACCTATGAGTGCTTCAACCGCTGTAGTTATTGCAATTTTCGAGCAGATCCGGGCCAAAGTCCCTGGTTGACGCTGATGGATGCTGAAACGCTGTTAAAGTCGCTGCAACATCAGGGTGTCATTGAAATTCTTATTCTTAGTGGGGAGGTGCATCCCCAAAGTCCACGCCGATCGGACTGGTTTCGGCGGATTTATAGTATTTGTGAGCTTGCTTTATCGTTGGGTTTTCTACCGCATACCAATGGGGGACCGTTAAGCTTTGCAGAAATGGAGCAGCTAAAAGCGGTGAATGTTTCAATCGGGCTGATGGTTGAGCAAGTCACTCCGGCGCTGCTGGAAACGGTTCATCGTCACGCACCTAGCAAAATACCAGAATTACGGTTACAGCAATTAGAGTGGGCGGGGGAGTTGGGGATTCCGTTTACAACCGGATTACTTTTAGGGATTGGCGAAACCAAGGCGGATCGATCGCAAACTCTGGCCGCGATCGCCCAAATTCATCAAAACTGGGGACATATTCAAGAGGTCATTCTGCAACCCTATAGCCCTGGACAGAGAGAATCCTGGAGCAATGCAGCCTTCAGCGTAGAGGATTTGATTGACGTAGTCACCACTGCCCGTCATATCTTGCCTGATGAGATTACCTTACAAATCCCCCCCAACTTAATTCAGAAACCAGAACACCTGATTGCCTGTTTGGCAGCGGGGGCGCGAGATCTGGGCGGTATTGGTCCCCGTGATGAGGTGAATCCTGATTATCCCCATCCGATCGATGCTGAATTGTCAGGAATGCTTGCGGCAGAGGGTTGGAAGCTGGTTCCTCGCTTGCCCATTTATCCTCAATATGACCCCTGGCTTTCCCCATCTTTAAAGGAAGCGGTGCAAAGGTGGAGATCAAAACTGCCCAATTAAATCTTTACCTTCCCCAGCTCAAATTTGAGTTAAGGCACCTGG
>JBAUTA010001186.1:0-4348 GCA_049581985.1 Kovacikia sp. | reverse complement strand
GAACTGGGATAGGGGGCATAGAAGGCAAAAACTTCGCGGATGTGAGCCATCCAACCGCCTAAAAACCAGCGAAACAGGGGCGAACTATGGACAGGTCCGAAGGCTTCTTCACCGGGAAATAGGGGATTACCAAATTCATCCCACAGGCTGGCATGAATATGCATGCTGGAACCTGCGTAGCGTTCATCCCACTTTGCCATAAAGGTAACGGCAACATTGTTTTGCCAGGCGATTTCTCGGGCAGCGTGTTTATAGAGGACGTGACGATCGCACATTTCCAGAAAGTCGGCGTAGCGCAAGCCAATTTCCTGTTGTCCCGGTCCCCACTCGCCTTTGGAAGTCTCGACCGGAATGCCGGACCGATCGAGGTGCTTGCGAATTGCACCGACAATAAATTCTTCTTTCGTACCTTGAAAGATGTGGTAATCCTCAATGTAGCTGCCGATCGGCTGGAGGTCATGGTAGTTCTTGCGCTTTGCCTCTTCGTAGGAGTCGGCAAACAGGTATAGCTCCAGTTCAGAGGCTCCCATCAGGGTATAGCCGAGGGATTTTGCAGCCTCCAGTTGTTTCTTCAGAATGTTGCGAGGAGCAAGGGTAACGGGAATATCTTCTTCCTCATTGAGCACATCGCAGAGGACGATCGCCGTTTTCTCTAGCCAGGAAGCGATACGCAGGGTGCTCCAATCGGGAACTAGACGAAAGTCCCCATAACCACTTGCCCAACTGGTAAAGGCATAACCGGGTACCGGGTCCATTTCCATATCGCAGGCAAGCAGGTAATCACAGGCATGGACTCCGTGCTCCAGCACGTCTTCGACAAAGAAATCACCCGTAATCCGCTTACCCATTAAGCGTCCGTAAATATCGGGAAAGACGGTGAGGACGGTTTCAATCTGCTCATCCTGAATCATCTGTTTGAGCGTGTCTACAGCCAACATGCCACGTACAGGTTTCTTTCCCATAAATGCTCCTTCTGCCACCTTAAATGTTGGGTTTTGGATTTTAGCTAGCGGTTCTTATTTGGAGAAGTATAAGGGGTGAAGTGTTATCGCCAACCAAAGGTATTTGAATGACCCCGCAAATCTATCCTGACGGGCTGCGGGTGCATTTAAGGAAAGCTTTTATGCCAGTATCCTGTTATGCCAGTGCCCTCCTGCCCTCACCCCCAACCCCTTATCCATCAAAGTTGCCAAACTTATGCCGAAACACTAAAATTTACCAGCTTGAATTTACCAGCTTGCTGTTCAGCTGAGTTGGGCGATATAACTTTCTAATGCGGCAGTATCAGTTCAGGAATCTAAGGGTTCAATCCGGTGAAGAAAAGTGTATGTATCCTCTCTACGCTCCTGTTAATGGCGACGACGCCTGCTCCGATAGGGGCGGAGACTGTGATCGAAAAGGTAGCCCGCACAGGAGTATTAAATGCAGGCACTCGCATCGATGCGATTCCCTTTGCCTACATCGACAAGGATGGGGTTTGGAAAGGGTACTCGATCGATATGATCCGGTTAATTAAGGAGCGTCTGGAGCAGCAGGTCGGCAGGAAAATAGACCTTAAGCTGGCCAGGGTAGAGGCGGGCGATCGCCTATCCCGCATAAACAAAGGGGAAGTTGATATTGTATGTGGCACCATCAGCCTCAATTCCAGGGATGCCTTTGAAGCTGATTTCTCTGTGGGTTACTTCATTACGGGAACGCAGCTTTTGTTTAAGAAAAATCGCAAACCCGTCAGTGTTGGGCGTTGGCTGATTGGCGTGATTCCAGATACAACCAATCAACTATTTATTCGGGAGCGGTTACCCGTTGCAACCCCGATCGCTGTCCCAAACCGGAGCAAGGGAATTGCTGCACTAGAAAATGGACAAATCGATGCTCTGGCAAGTGATGGAATTCTGCTCGCAGGTTTAGTCCGATTGCAACCCTATCCTGAAGAATTTGGATTAGCTCCTGCTAATCCCCTGACGACTGAAGAGTATGCTTGCATTTTGCCCAAAGGGGATACCCAGTTTCGTGAACTGGTCAATACTAGCCTGATTGATTTTATGCAGGGGGTACTCAACAATCGTGACCAGATTGCGATCTTTGATCAGTGGTTTGGTTCCAATGGCTCTGCTCCTATCAATCGCCAGCCGATATTGGATTACTTTAAGCGAATGGTAAATTCCTATAAAAGTTCAAGTACTACAGCTAAATGACACGTTGAACGGATATACAGGAGCCTCCCCAAGCCCCCTCCAAACGAAATCCTGGTTTGCATTTCGCGGCTGGGGCCGTGATCACAACCTGGCTTCCATCTCAGATTCAAACCTGGAGTGCATTGGACTTGATTGATTTCCCTGGATTCTCGTCCCATTAGCCTTAAATTTATTACCCCCGATCCTTTCAGGGGATGGGGGGAAAGTCCCCCGGCAGAGGGCTGGGGCTAACCGGATAGCTATATACGCGGTAGCCTTACCAAGGGGGGAACTGTACTACAAACAATTCCTAAGGGACCGTTTGTGGAATGGGTCCTGGTACAGGTTGCGGAATAGGTGCTGGCACTGGCTCAGGCACCGGTCCGGGAACAGGCTCCGGAGCGGGATTAGGTAGTGGTTCTGGAGTGGGATTAGGGGTAGGGTCGGGCAAGGGGTTAGGAATAGTAGGTGCGGGAACTTCGGGAGTATAAACCATAGGATGCCTGCCAATGGATGTAATAATCTCAGCCTAAACATCCCTTTTTAGAACGCCATCTTCCCAATTAACGACATTCCAGCCCCCGCTCAGTGGCAAAAGTCCAACCAGGGGAAGAGGGTGGCCGATAAAAAGCCTGAGGTCGGGTTAAAGTAGGCGTTACCCCTAGTCCATAGTTACTACTAGTTTTCCGATGCCGATCGATCCTCCCATTCCGCCCCAAAGCGCTACGCCCCTGTTAACAGCCCTACAGATCTCGGCTCAGACAGCCGCAGCCCCTTTTTATGCACCGGGACACAAGCGCGGTCAAGGAACCCCCGATCGGTTAATTGACTGCCTTGGACCGCAGGTCTTGCAAGCAGACTTGCCAGAGTTGCCTGAACTGGATAATTTGTTTGCGCCTCAGGGAGTCATTCAGCAGGCACAGGAACTTGCAGCAGAAGCATTTGGAGCCGATCGCACCTGGTTTTTGATCAATGGCTCGACCAGCGGCGTGATGGCTGCAATTCTGGCAACTTGCGCGCCTGGCGATAAGATTGTGTTACCCCGGAACGTTCACCAATCCGCCATTTCTGGTTTGATTCTGACGGGGGCCGTGCCTGTGTTTCTGCCCCCTGAATTCGATCGCGGGCTAGATATTGCCCACAGTATCACGCCCGCTTCAGTCGCAGCAGCGCTCACCCAACATCCCGATGCAAAAGCGGTGCTGATGGTATATCCCACCTATTACGGCGTCTGTGGGGATATAGACGCGATCGCTCAAATTGTTCACCAGCACCACATTCCCCTGCTAGTAGACGAGGCCCATGCTCCCCACTTCGCCTTCCATCCCCACCTGCCAACCGCTGCCCTGGCGGCAGGTGCCGACCTGAGTGTGCAATCCACCCATAAGGTTCTGTCGGCCATGACCCAGGCGGCAATGCTGCATACCCAGGGAAGGCGGGTAGATCCCGATCGGCTCAGCCAGGCCCTTTCCCTGGTTCAATCTACCAGTCCCAGCTATCTGCTATTGGCTTCCCTGGATGCGGCTCGTTATCAAATGGCAACGCAGGGAATGGAATTGATGGAACGAACATTAGCATTGGCGGAGCGGGCGCGATCGCAGATCAGCCGGATTCCCGGACTTTCTACCCTCAACCCGGAGCAGGCAGGCAGTCCTGGCTTTTTTGCCCTGGATCGAACCCGCCTGACTGTCACTATTTCTGGCTTAGGGATAGATGGCTTCACCGCCGACGAAATGCTGCATCAACAGTTTGGGGTGACTGCGGAGCTACCATCCCTACACCATCTGACGTTCATTGTTAGTTTAGGAAATACAGACAAAGATATTGACCAGATGGAAAAGGCTTTCAGAGAATTAGCAAAGTGGCAGGAAACCCCAGCGATCCCTATAGGAGCGGCGGAGATGCCGAGATCCGGCGATCGGGAAGCAAGGGGAAGCAGAGCAAGCAGGGGAAGGCAAGCACTCCTTACCCCTGACTCCTCAGGTTCACTTCAAAATTCAAAATTCCCTCCGCCAGTTGCTACCCTCTCTCCCCGTGACGCCTTCTTCGCCCCTACCGAAGTGCTGCCGATCGGGCAAACAGTCAATCGCATCAGTGCAGAACTGGTTTGTCCCTATCCCCCAGGAATTCCGGTATTAATGCCTGGTGAAGCGATCGTCCCTGCAGCGCTGGCA